>JAYQOZ010000126.1:4080-6915 GCA_038145035.1 Gemmatimonadaceae bacterium
TGCCGGACGGCCGTCGCTGCTGATCGCGGACGAACCCACCACGGCCCTCGACGTCACCGTGCAGGCCGAGGTCCTCGCCCTGCTGCGCCACCTGCGCGTCCGGCACAACCTGGCACTCCTCCTCATCACCCACGACTTCGGCGTCATCGCGCAGATGGCGGACCGGGTGGCCGTGATGCACCGGGGTCGCGTCGTCGAGACGGGCGAGACGCGGCGAATCCTCGGGGATCCGCGCGAGGACTACACGCGCGCGCTGCTCGCGGCCGTGCCCCGCGGACGGGGCCGGTGATGCCGGAGACACCGCTCCTCGACGTCGCGCACCTGACGCGCGTCTTCGCGCGCGGCGGCCGGCTGGCCGGGGCGGCTGGCGTCGTCCGGGCCGTGGACGACGTGTCGTTCAGCATCGGCGATGGCGAGATCTTCGGCCTCGTCGGTGAATCCGGCTGCGGCAAGAGCACCACGGGCCGCTGCATCCTGCGCCTGCTGGAGCCGACGTCGGGCTCGGTCCGCTTCCGCGGCGAGGAGGTGACCGCGTTCGATGCCGCCCGGCTCCGGCGCGCCCGGCGGGACATGCAGATCGTCTTCCAGGACCCGTACTCCTCGCTCAACCCGCGGATGCGGGCCGGCGCGATCGTGCGTGAGCCGCTGGACATCCACCGCCTGGGGACCCCCGAGGAACGGGAGACGCGCGTCAGGACGCTGTTCGAGCTGGTCGGCCTGGACCCCGGCCATCAGCGCCGGTACCCGCACGAGTTCAGCGGTGGACAGCGCCAGCGCATCGCATCGCCCGCGCGCTCGCACTCGAGCCGAAGCTTGTCATCCTCGATGAGGCCGTCTCGGCGCTGGACGTCTCCATCCAGGCCCAGATCGTGACCCTGCTGCGCGACCTGCGCGCCCGGCTGGGCCTGACGTACCTGTTCATCTCCCACGACCTGCGCCTGGTCGCCGAACTGTGCGACCGCGTGGCCGTCATGCGCCGTGGCCGGATTGTGGAACTGGGCCCCGCCGCCACCGTCTTCGACACGCCCCACCACCCGTACACCCGGGCGCTGCTGGCCGCAATCCCGTCCCTCGACCCCGACGTGCCCTTGCCGGAGACACTCCGGACTGACGCGGGTGCGCACGACACCCCGCTTGCCGAGGTCGCGCGGGGGCACTGGGCCAGGCTCTGATCTCCGCCGCAGCCGCCCACGCGACCTACCCGGCGCTATGATTAGCGGCCTGGAGGCATTGACCATGAGAGTTCAGATCGCAGCCGCGGCGCTCCTCGCCGTCGTGCTCGGCGCCGGCGGCGCCCTCGCCCAGGGTGTCACCAAGCAGGACGTGGACGGCATCCGCAACTTCGCGCGCCTGGAGACGACCGTCGCGTGCGGCGGGTCGACGTCGCCAGCCGCGCTCAAGGAGCTGAAGAAGATGGGCTTTGCCGCCGTCTTCAACCTGCGGATGGCCACCGAGCAGGGCAACGACGTCGCGGCCGAGTCCGCGTCGGCGGCCGAGGCGGGCATGAAGTTCATCAACCTGCCCTTCGACCTCGCGAAAGGGGACTTCGCGGTCGGCGACCAGTTTCTGAAGGAGATCGTGAAGCCGGGCAACCAGCCGGCCTACATCCACTGCGCCGGCGGTGGCCGCGCCGCGGCGATGTGGTACATCAAGCGCGTGATGGTGGACGGCTGGGACGAGGCGAAGGCCCTGAAGGAGGCGACCGACCTCGGGCTCGCCAACCAGCGCGTGCGGGACTACGCGCTGAACTACGTGAAGGACCGCAAGAAGTAGCCGCTCAGGCGGCCTGGAGATCCTTCTCCACCTGGCCGTCGCGGATGTGGATGGCGCGGCGGGCGTGGGCAGCCACGTCCGCCTCGTGCGTCACCAGCACGATCGTGTTGCCGGCCTCGTGGAGGCGCTCGAACAGCGCCATGATCTCCACACCGGTTTTCGAATCAAGATTGCCCGTCGGTTCGTCCGCCAGGAGGATCGACGGGTTGTTCACCAGCGCCCGGGCAATGGCCACACGCTGGCGCTGGCCGCCGGACATCTCGTTGGGCCGGTGCTGCATGCGCGGGCCCAACTCCACCTGCTCCAGGGCCTGACGGGCCCGTGCCTCCCGGTCCTTCGCCGGAATGCCCGCATACACGAGCGGCAACTCGACGTTCTGCAGCGCCGTAGACCGGGGCAGCAGGTTGAACGTCTGGAAGACGAACCCGATCTCCTCGTTGCGGATGCGCGCCAGCTCGTTGTCGTTCATCGTGCTGGCCTCCTTGCCGTTCAGGAGGTACCGGCCCCGCGACGGGGTGTCGAGGCACCCGATCAGGTTCATGAGCGTCGACTTGCCGGACCCGGACGGGCCCATGATCGCCACGTACTCACCCCGCTCGATGGTGATCGACACGCCGCGCAGCGCGTGGATCTCCTCTTCGCCCATGCGGTAGGTCTTCCAGAGGTCGTGGGTCTCGATCAGGGCCATGGCCAGTAGGACGACGCGGGCGGGCCTAGGGTTTCAGGCGGGTGAGGATGGCGCGGACCAGATCCGGGGCCTCCGCCGGGACCAGCGGCCGCCAGTGGTCGGTGTCCACCGGCACGACGAACACCTTGCCGCCGATGCCGGCCGCGCGGCGCCGCAGGTCCGCCACCGGTCCGGCCAGCTCGGCGGCCGGCGCCACCTGCTGGCCCAGGAGAAACAGGCACAGGTCCCGCTGGCCGTCCTTCTTCAGCCGGGCCACTGCCGCGGCGGCCTCGGCGATGGCCGCCGGATCCACCCGCGTGACCTGCCGCGCGAGGATACGGGGGGGCAGGCGGAACGAGAGGAACGACCCGCGCGGCAGGCAGCCGGCGTCGAAC
>JAYQOZ010000127.1:0-6907 GCA_038145035.1 Gemmatimonadaceae bacterium
GGCCAGGGGCTTCTCGCCGAGCTGCACCTTCACGCTGCTGCCGACCGGGACAAAGACATCCACCCGCGAGCCGAAGCGAATGCGTCCCATGCGGGCCCCCTGTTCGGCGTCGTCCCCAACGCGGCTGTAGGTCACGATGCGGCGCGCCACGAGACCGGCGATCTGCCGGAACAGGATCCGGTGCCTGCCGGACTCGACGCCAATGGACATCTGCTCGTTGTCGAGCGAGGCCTTGTCCTTGGCCGCGTTGAGGAACTGGCCCGGGTTGTAATGCACGTAGGCCACGCGCCCGCTCACCGGGTACCGGTTCACGTGCACGTTGAAGACGTTCATGAACACCGAGATCTTGATCGCCCGTCCCTGGATGAAACTGGGTTCGTCCACCTCGGTGATCGCGATGACGCGGCCGTCGGCCGGCGAGATCACCAGCCGGTCGCCGCGCGGGCCGGTGCGCTCCGGGTCGCGGAAGAAGTACGCCACCCAAAGCACGAACACGGTGAGCACGAAGGCCAGGATCCAAAGCGGCCAGGAGCGACGCAGCAGCGCCGCGGTGTAGCCCGCCGCAGCCAGCGCGAGGGCGATGATGATGAAGGGAATCCCTTCGCGGGCGAAGTTCACGGGAGTCTGGTGATGTCGAGGGGGGATCCGGTGAGGCGCTCATAGGCCTCGAGGTATCGGCGGCTCGTGGCGGCCACGACCTCGTCCGGCAGCGTGGGCGGCGGCGCGTCGCCGTTCCAGCGTCCGGCGCGGCGCTCCGCCTCCAGCCAGTCGCGCAGGGGCTGCTTGTCGAAGCTCGGCGGCACGCGGCCCTCGACCCACTGGTCGGCGGGCCAGAAGCGCGAGCTGTCGGGCGTCATCACCTCGTCGATGAGCAGGATGCGGCCGTCGGCGGCCCGCCCAAATTCGAACTTGGTGTCGGCGATGATGATGCCACGCCTGGCCGCAAGCTCGCGCCCGCGGCCGTACACGAGGCGCGCGAGGCGCTCGAGCTCCGTCGCCGCCTGCGGGCCCAGCACGCCTGCCATCGTGGCGATGGTGATGTTCTCGTCGTGGCCGGACTCGGCCTTGGTGGCCGGCGAGAACACCGGCGGGTCGAACCTGGAACTCTCCCTGAGCCCGGCAGCCAGGCGCTCGCCGGCCAGCGTACCCTTGGCGGCGTACTCCTTGAAGGCCGAGCCGGCGAGGTAGCCGCGTACCACGCACTCCACCGGGAACACCTCCGTGCGGACGCAGAGCATCGCGCGGCCGGCGAGCTCGTCGCGGTGCATACCAATCTCCGGTGCCCGCGCCAGGATCTCGTCGGCGTCGCAGGAGACCATGTGGTTCTCGACCTCGCCGGCGAACTGCCCGAGCCACCAGGCGGTCAGCTGGGTCAGCACCGCGCCCTTATACGGCACGAGCTCGCGCATCACCACGTCGAAGGCAGAGACCCGATCGCTGGCCACGATCAGCAGGTGGTCGGCGCCCACTTCGTAGACGTCGCGCACCTTCCCGCGGCGCAGCAGCGGCAGCGGGAGGGAGGTCTGGCCCACGAGCAGCGAGGTCATACGTGCACCTCCTCACGCGGCGGCGCGGACTCACCGGCCGCCACGAGGATCGGATCCACCACCTCGGCCAGGAACTCATCCACCTGCTGCGGCGCGCGGCCCACGAAGCGCAGCGGGTCGGTGACGGCGGCAAGGTCCTCGCTGGGCACGGGGAAGGCCGGGTCCTGCGCGAGCCGCTGCAACATGTCATTGGCCTTGCCCTCGTCCTTCATCGCCCGTGCCGCGGCGATCGAGTGCCCGCGGATCACCTCGTGGACGGCCTGGCGGTCGCCGCCCGCCTGCACGGCGCGCACGATCAGCGCCTCGGTGGCCATGAAGGGCAGCTCCTCGTTGAGCCGCTGGCGGATCCTTGCCGGATGCACCTCGAGGCCGCTCACGATATTCTCGAGCAGGATCACGATCGCGTCCGTCGCGAGGAAGGCCTCGGGGATGGTGATTCGCCGCACCGCCGAATCGTCGAGCGTGCGCTCGAAGTACTGCACGCTGTGGGTCTGGTTGGCCGTGCCGGACACCGAAAGGACGAAGCGCGCCAGCGAGTTGATGCGCTCGGAGCGCATGGGGTTGCGCTTGTAGGCCATCGCCGAAGAGCCGATCTGCTCCTTGCCGAATGGCTCCTCGATCTCGCCGAAGCTCTGCAACATGCGGAGGTCGCTCGCGAACTTGGCGGCCGTGGCGGCGATGCCGGCCAGCACGTCGAGCACCTGTTGGTCGAGCTTCCGCGAGTAGGTCTGGCCACTGACCGGGATTGACCCCGGGAAACCCATCGCGCGGCAGACCGTGGTGTCCAGCGCGCGCACCTTGGCGTGGTCGCCGCCGAAGAGCTCGAGGAAGCTGGCCTGGGTGCCGGTGGTGCCCTTCACGCCGCGCATCGGGATGTGTGCGAGGCGATGGTCGAGGTCGGCGAGGTCGAGCACGAGGTCCTGCAGCCACAGCGTGGCGCGCTTGCCGACCGTGGTGAGCTGTGCGGGCTGCAGGTGCGTGTAGCCCAGCGCCGGCTCGTCGCGCCACTGACGGGCGAATCCGGCCATCGCGCGGATCACCGAGACCAGGCGGGAGCGCAGCAGCTCGAGGCCGCGGCGCATCTGGATCAGGTCGCCGTTGTCGGTGACGAAGCAGCTGGTGGCCCCGAGATGGATGACGCCCTTCGCCGCCGGCGCCACGTCGCCGAAGGCGTGGATGTGCGCCATGACGTCGTGGCGGAAGCGCTTTTCGTACTCGGCCACCGCCGCGAAGTCGATGTTGTCGAGGTGGGCGCGCATCTCGGTGATGGCGGCCGCCGGGATGTCCACGCCGAGCTCGCGCTCGGCCTCGGCGAGGGCCAGCCAGAGGCGACGCCAGAGCCCGTGGCGCGTCTGGAGGCTCCACAGCTGCAGCATCGCCGGCGAGGCGTAGCGGTCGGCGAGCGGGGAACGGTACGAGGAATGGCTACTGGTGCTCATCGGATGCGGAAGTCGGTCGAGTAGACGGTGCCGTTGCGCTCGAAGAACATGCGGATCGGCCCGCGGCCGATGTAGTACTCAAGCACCCGCGCCGCCTGCTGCGCGTCGGTGACTGGCGTGCGGTTGACCTGGATGATGACATCCCCGGTGCGGATGCCGAGGTCCTGCGAGACGCGGTCGGTGACGCGGTAGACCACGGCCCCCTGCTGCGAGCGCACCCCGCGCTCGGCGCGAATGGCGGCAGACAGGCTGACCAACTCGAGCTCGCGCAGCACCTCCACCTTCTCGGCCGTCACCTCGGGGAGGTCGCGTACCCGCACCGTGACCTGCTGTTCGCGAGCACCGCGGCGGACGGTGAGGTCGGCGGTGTCGCCGACGCGCAGCTCCAGCTGCTCCGCCTCCCAGTCGTAGGCGTTGCGCACCTGGCGGTCACGCGAGCGCACGATGACGTCGTTGACGCGCAGGCCAGCCTCGGCGGCCGGGCTGCCGGGCACGATGGCCTCGATGGCGGCGCCGCTGGTGAGCGAGCCGCGCGCGGCCGTGGCCCCCAGTTGCTGCACCTTCACGCCGATCCACGGCCGCCGCACGCTGCCGTGGGCCAGGAGGTCCTCGGCCACGCGGCGCGCGCGGTCGATGGGGATCGCGAAGCCCAGGCCGATGCTGCCGCCGCTGGGTGTGTAGATCGAACTGTTCACGCCCACGACCTCGCCGGCCGCGTTGATGAGCGGGCCGCCGGAGTTGCCCGGGTTGATCGAGGCATCGGTCTGGATCATGTCGACGTAGACGCCCGGGCCATCGCCGCGCCCGACGAGGTTACGGCCGGTGCCGCTCACCACGCCCGCGGTGACGCTGGGCTCCGAGTTGCCGAGCAGGAATCCGTAGGGATTGCCGATGGCCACGACCCACTCGCCGATCAGGAGGCCCCGCGAGGTGCCGAGCGGCGCGACCGGCATTCCCGAGGCGTCGATCTTCAGTACGGCCAGGTCATTGAGTTCGTCCTCGCCCAGCACCTTCGCCGGATACGTGGTGCCGTCGCGCAGGGCCACGTTCACCGTGGTGGCCCCGTTGATCACGTGCGCGTTGGTGACGATCACACCGTCCTCGCGCACGATGAAGCCCGAGCCGAGGCCCGGGCGCACCGTTTCGCTGGAACGGGTGCCGAAGAACAGGTCGTAGGGCGAGGCCGCGCTGCGCTCGACGCGTTCGGTCTGCACCGTCACGACGGCGGGCGAGACGCGGGAGACCGCCTCGGTGATGGCGGTGCGGCGCGACGCGCTGATGGCGTCCTGCGACGGCGCCGGCAGCGACTGCTGTGGCGCGGGCGGAAGGCCCTGCGCTACGGAGGTGCTGGGGCTGGCGCCCTCGCAGGCGGCGGCGAGGAGCAGGAGCCCGAAGAGGGCAGAGGGGCGGGCGAGGCGCATCAGGGACGGCATCACTTGGCGCGGCGCGGACGGGCGCGCCGGCTGACGTCCACGAGGAACCGGTCGATGCCCCGGTCGGTGAGCGGGTGCTGCAGGAAGGAGCGCACGGCCTCGGTGGTGACGACCGCGGCATCGGCCCCGGCGGCGGCGAGCTCTCCGAGGCGCGCGGCATTGGGCGGGCCGGCGACGACCACGTCGCACTCGACCGCCTCGCGGTGGAACACGCCGTGCAGGTCACGCACCACGTCCTCGGCGCGCACGCCGATGGCCTCCAGCGCATCCACCGCGAGCACGACTTTCGTGGCGCCCGCCTTGGCCGCGAGCAGGCCCTGGGCGACGGAGTGGATGAGCGTGGCCGCCAGCGGTACGCCGGCCGCCGCGAGCGTGCCGAAGGCACTCAGCGTGTCCTCGACGAAGGGAATCGCGATGATCACGCCTTCACTGAGGCGGCGCAGCTCCTTGGCCTCGCGCACGATGACGTCGGGATCGAGCGAGCCGACACTCACGAAGTACTGCAGCGGCGGGCCCTCGCCGATCAGCTCCGTGACGACCTCGCGGGGATCTGCATGCGGCAGCGCGGCGGCAATTACGCTGGGCGTCGCGACGACCCCGTCCAGCAGCCGGGTGCGCAGACCCCAGCGGATGTCATCGGCATCGATCGTCGCGAAGTAGAGGCGCATCACTCGGGCGGCTGCGGGTCGAGGTAGAGATCGCGTGGATAGGTCACCTGCTCGAGGCACAGGCCCACCGGCGGCGCCGGCGGCGAGACCTCGTCGTTGGCAGGGGCCGAGAGCAGCGCGACGAACTCCTCGCGCGGCCGCGCGCCGCCTGCCACTGCCAACATCGTCCCCACGAGAAACCGGACCATATGGTGCAGGAAGCGGTTTGCGGCGACGTCAAAGACCAACGCACGGGTGCCGACGTGAGACTCCTCACGCCAGCGAGCCAGCGAGACGTCGCACACGTGGTCATCGGTGGCCGGTGCCGTCCCGCGCACCGCAAAGCCGAAAAACGCGTGCCGTCCCAACAACTGCCCCGCGCACCATTCCAGCGACGCCCGGTCGAGGTCCCGATCCCACGGGAGGGCCCAGCGCCGCCGAAAGGGCGAGCCGGCTTCCGCATCGAGTCCCACCGCGTAGCTGTAGCGCCGAGCGGTCGCACTGAACCGGGCGTGGAAGTCGGCGCGCATCTCGTGCGCCGACGCCACCCAGAGGTCGCCGGGGAGCTGGCCATTCAGCACCCGCCGCAGCCTCTCCGCCGTCCAGTGCGCCGGGACAGCGATGCCCGCCGCCTGGCCCCTCGCGTGCACTCCCGCGTCCGTCCGTCCTGCCCCGGTGACCCGCACCGGCGCTCCGCACAGCCGCGCGAGCGACCGCTCCAGCTCTCCCTGCACGGTGCGCTGCCCCGGTTGGACCTGCCAGCCCGCGAAGGCGGTACCGTCGTAGTGCAGGACCAGCTGGAGGGTGCGCTCCGCCATCAGGGGAAAGTTACCCGGCGCAGACGCCTCATTCAAGGAACGCGCGCCCGCGCGATTGACAGGTCCGTCACGCGTAGTGATGCTTCCGGTTCCCGTTTTGCGTCGCGTCCCCGTCGCCCCTCGATGCTCGTACGCTCGCTTCCGTCGCTCGCCTTCGCCCTCGGCGCCGCGGCCGACCTGGAGGACGCCTTCTGTCGGCTGTCCGAGGCCCTCGCGGAGTCCGATCGTGAGACCGCGCTGGCCCTGCTGCGCGTGGATGCCCGGTCTGGGCTGATTCGCGAGCGGCTCGTGGCCGTGGGCGGCAAGGTCGAGCGCGAGGCGCTGGAGACCAGTGTCGAGCAGCTGCCGGCGGCGGTGCTGCGCACGGTGCAGGAGGGCGGCAGCTTCGCCGAGCTGACCGAGGAGCCGGCGGCGTACGCCCGGCTCCTGCGCCTCGCCGTCCCCGAGAGCGGTGGCACGGTGATGCTCCGCGGCCTTCGGGCGGACCGTGCGCTCGTGTCCGTCCTGGCCGTGACCGAACCTCGCCGCGTCTTCGGCACCAAGGTTACGGAGCGGCTGGGGCCGCTTGTCTCGCTGTTCGAGCTTTCGCACGCGCGCTTCCTCGACCGCGAGGCCCGGGAAGAGGCCACCCGGACGCTTGAGGTGGTGATGCAGAAGGTCCATCAGGACTACGAGAAGCGCCTGGAGGAACTCGAGCAGCGCTTCCTGGCGCAGACCAACGAGATTCGGGCGGTCGGCGCCGCTGACCGCGTGGCCCGCGAGCGCGAGGAGGCGCGGCGGGCCGAGGATGTGCGACGCACCGCGCGGCAGCTCACGGTTCTGGAGCAACAGCTCATGGCGTCCATCGGCCAGCTCGAACAGGCGCACATCGAGCTGCATCGTCGCTCCGAGGTGCTGCGGCGGCGCACGCGCACGCTGTACCTCCTCGACCGGGTCCTCACGCTGGCGTCGGGCACGCAGAAGCCGCGCGCCCTGATCGAGAGCCTGCTCGGCCTGCTTGGCGACGACATGCAGGCCCTGCGC
>JAYQOZ010000128.1:0-6900 GCA_038145035.1 Gemmatimonadaceae bacterium
CACCCGCCCGCCGGGGGGGGGGGGCGCGCGCTCCCCCCGGGGGTGGGGGGGGCGGCCGCCGCTGCGGCACAGGCCCTCGACGGCGACGCGACCGACGCGCGACAGGACGCATTCGCGCTGGCGCTGCTCGCCCTCGGGGACTGAGCAGCAGCTGGCGCAGCCGGATATCTTGCGCAGGATGTCAGCACCGCCGTCACCATCCCTCCGCCGTCGGATCGCCCTCGCGATCGGCGGCGCGCTCTGTCTTGGATGGTTCGCCTCGGCGGTGACGCTGATGCGCGCCGCCCCGCATGACGAGGCCGCCGGCGCCTAGGCGCAGGCCGACGCGATCGTCGTGCTCGGGGCGGCGCAGTATCGCGGGCGCCCGTCGCCGGTGCTGCGCGCGCGGCTTGATCACGCGGTCGGGCTCTACGCGCGCGGGCTCGCGCCGCGGCTCGTATTCACCGGCGGCATCGCCGACGGCGACACGGCCTCCGAGGCGGCCGTGGGCCGCATCTATGCCCTCGAGCTGGGCGTGCCGGACTCGGCCATCCTGCTGGAGAACGAAGGGCGCACCACCGGGCAGAGCCTGGAACGCGTGGCGCGCCTCCTGGAGGCGCGGCGGATGGAGTCCGTGATCCTGGTCTCGGATCCCTTCCACGTGCTGCGCGCCGGCCGCATCGCGCGCCGGAACGGACTCGACGTGCGCACCTCGCCGACGCGTACCGACGATGCCTGGCAGCGTGTCGGGCGGCAGCCGGGCTACTTCCTCGGCGAGACGGTGAAGGCACCACTCGCATTCGTCTTCGACTGGTAACACGCGTGAGTGCCGCGCCAGACCTGCACATCCCGATCGTCGAGCGCCGGCTGGCCAACGGCCTGCGGGTGATTCTCTCCGAGGACCATGCGACGCCGATCGTGGCGGTGAACCTCTGGTACCACGTGGGGTCCGCGAACGAACGGCCTGGGCGCACCGGCTTCGCGCACCTCTTCGAGCATATGCTCTTCCAGGGCAGCGAGCACGTGGGCGCCAACGAGCATTTTGAGCTGGTGCAGCGGGCGGGCGGCACGCTGAACGGCTCCACCTGGCTCGACCGCACGAACTACTACGAGACCATGCCCGCACACCAGCTGGAGCTGGCGCTCTGGCTCGAGGCGGACCGGATGGCCCGGCTGCTGCCGGCGATGACGCAGGAGAAGCTCGATACGCAGCGCGACGTGGTGAAGAACGAGCGCCGGTGGTCGGTGGACAACCAGCCGTACGGCACCTGGTGGGAGCGCTTGCCGGCGCTCTGCTTCCCGCCCGAGCATCCCTTCCATCACTCGCTGATCGGCTCCATGGAGGATCTCTCGGCCGCCAGCCTTGAGGACATCGCGGAGTTCTTCCGCACCTACTACACGCCGGACAACGCCGTGCTGAGCCTCGTGGGCGACTTCGAGCCGACGGCGGCGTTGGCGATGGTGGAGCGGCATTTCGGCGGCATCCCGCGTGGCGGGGGGCGGCCGCCGCTGCCGCCGATGGCGCTGCCGCCGACCTTCGGCGACTGGCGTCGCCAGGTGGTGGAGGACGAGGTGGCGGCGGCGCGGACCTTTCTTGCCTTCCGGATCCCGCCCGCCGGCCACGACGACTGGTACGCCGCCAGCCTGCTCGGTGCCGTGCTCGGGATGGGCGAGGGCGCGCGACTGCCGCACGCGCTCGTGCGCGAACAGGCCATCGCCAGCGATGCGGGGGCGTATACGTTCGACCTTGCCAAGGGCAGCGACCTGCTCATCTGCGACGTCACGGCACGCACCGGCGTGCCACTCGCCACCGCGCTGGAGGCGCTGGTGGCCGAGGTGGACCGCCTGCGCCGCGATGGCGTGACCGAGGCGGAGCGAGCCCGGGCCCTGGCCCTCGCCGCGTCGGGCTGGGTGATGGGCCTGCAGTCGGCCGGGGTCCGTGCCGATAAATTGTCGCAGTTCGCTACTTATTATGACGACCCGCGTCGGGTCAACGAGGAGCTGGCGCGCTACCGGGCCGTGAGCTGTGCCGCCATGCATGCGATCGCCCAGCGGCTGCTGGGCGACGACAACCGTGCCTCGCTCTCGTATGTGCCACGCGCCGCCCCGGAGGTGGCCGCGTGAGCGCCCGGCCGCGTCCCGAGCCGGCCGCCGTGCGTCCGTACCGGTTTCCGGCGGTGCATCATCACCGGCTGCCCAACGGCCTGCGCGTGGTGGTCGCGCCCATGCATCGGCTCCCGTTGGTCACGGCCCTGGCGCTGGTCGATGCCGGCGCCGCCGATGACCCGCCGGGCCTCGAGGGACTGGCGTCGCTGACCGCGCGCACTCTCGACGAAGGCGCCGGGGCGCTCGACGGCGCCGCGCTGACCGGGCGCTTCGAATCACTGGGCACGGCCTTCGAGGCCAGTGCGGACTGGGATTCGACGGTGGCGCGGCTGACGGTGACGCCCACGCACCTTGACGCGGCCTTCGCCCAGTTCGCCGAGGTGCTGCGCGCACCGAGTTTCCCGGCGCGCGATGTCGCGCGGCGCCGCGACGAACGGCTGGATGATCTGGCCCAGCAGTTGGCGGAGCCACGCGGCCTCGCCGACCTGCGCTTCACCGGATTGCTCTACGCACCCACGGCGCGCTACGCGCGGCCGGCAGGCGGCACGGCGCAAAGCGTCGGACCTCTTGACGAGACCGCAGTCAGGCGCTTTCACGCGGAGCGGTATCGGCCGGAGGTGACGACGCTGGTGCTGGTCGGCGACATCACCGTGGAGGCGGCGCTGCGGGTGGTGGAGCGCGGCTTCGGTGGCTGGCGCGTGGACGGCGCCGCGGTCCCACGTCCCGCGCCCGATGCCGCGCGCGGGGACCGGCGCACGGTGGTGGTCGCAAAGCCCGGCGCCCCGCAGTCGGAGCTTCGCCTGGGTCACGTCGGCGTGCCGCGCGCGCACCCCGACTACTTCGCCATCGTCGTGATGAACGCCATCCTCGGCGGGCTCTTCTCCTCGCGCATCAACCTCAACCTGCGCGAGCGCCACGCGTTCACGTACGGGGCGTCCTCGGGCTTTGACTGGCGGCGTGCGTCCGGGCCCTTCGTGGTGAGCACGGCGGTGAAGAGCGATGTCACGGACCGGGCGGTGCAGGAGGTCCTGCACGAGCTCGACGCCATGCGCGCCGCGCCACCGACGGCGAGCGAGCTCAGCCTCGCCACCGACTACCTGGCCGGGGTGTTTCCAATCCGGTACGAGACGACCGCGGCGGTGGCGGGTGCAATCGCCGGCGCGGTGGTCTATGCCCTCGGTGACGACTGGTTCGCCGCGTATCGCGATCGCGTACGGGCCGTGACGGCAGGGGCGGTGCACGCCGCGGCGCGCGCGGTGCTCGATCCGACGCAGCTGCTGGTGCTGGCCGTGGGTGACCCAGGGGTGATCGCGACGCCGCTCGAGGCACTGGGCCACGGCGCGACGACGGTGCTGGCGGCGGCGCAGGATCCCTCGGAGGAGTCATGAGTCAGGAGCCCGGGCGCATGGATGGCGCACGCGTGTGGCAGCATCGCTTTCTCGACGCGCACGTGGACCGCGTGCGCTTTCCGGACGGCACTGAGGGCGAGCAGGTCCTGATTCACCATCCGGGCGCGGCGGCGGTGGTGCCGGTGCTCAGCGATTTGCAGGGCGAAGACCCGCAACTGCTCATGATTCGGCAGTACCGCTACGCCAGCGGCGGGATGCTCTGGGAGATTCCGGCGGGGCGGCTCGAACCCGGCGAGGAACCGAGCCGCTGCGCCGAGCGCGAACTGCTTGAGGAGACCGGGTGTCGCGCCGAGCGGATCGTGCCGCTGACGTGGATGTGGACGACACCCGGGTTCACGAACGAGAAGATTCATCTCTTCCTCGCGGCCGGGCTGATCCAGGGGGAAGCTGCCCGGGAGGCGGACGAGTTTATGGAAGTGGTGCCGCTCCGGATGTCCCGGGTCCTGGAGATGATCCGCGATGGGGAAATCACGGATGCGAAGACAATGGTGGCTGTTCTATACGTAGCCGGATTCCAAGGTGTCCTTGAAAAGTGACACCGAGTTTCCTGGGCGAGGACACTGTCGGACATTACCACTTAATTAAGGCTTTGTAAATCAACGACTTACTGTCTTCTCGGCGCTGGCACGCGCCCTGCCCCATACATCGGCGGGGAACCACCGACCGACGCCTCGCCACGAGGAGACTATGGGAAGCGCCGCACGGAAGCTTCAGGAAGTCCAAGTTGGATACGCGCCGCTTGAAGCGCTCAAGAAAATCGATGATGGCGGCTTGGTGTCGGCTTACTTGGCTGGTCAGGGCCGCGCGTTCGATGCGCTGGTCGACCGGTACCAGCACCGCCTGGTGAACTTCATCTACCGGACCGTGGGGGACCGGGAGCGCGCTGAGGACCTTGTGCAGGAGGCCTTCATCCGCGTGCATCGCCACATCGCGCGCTTCGACCATAGCAAGAAGTTCTCGACGTGGATCTACACGATTGCGTCGAACCTGGCGAAGAACGAGCTGCGCAACCGCTCGCGGAACCCGCTGGTGCTGTTCCAGACGATGACCGCGAACCGGGACGACGATGAGCGGCCGCTGGAGTTCGAGGATTCCTCGATGCGGCCGGACGACCTCTACCGGAAGCGCCACATCCGCTCGCTGGTCGAGCAGACGGTGGCCCGGCTGCCGGAGCACCATCGCGAGGTGTTCGTGCTCCGCGAGCTGGAAGGCAGGTCGTACGAGGAGATCGCGGACATCACACGCTGCAACCTCGGCACCGTGAAGTCGCGCCTGAACCGGGCGCGGGCCAGCTTCGCCGAGATGATCGAGCCGGCCCTGCAGTAGACGGCACGGAAGGGGGGTGGGACCTCCGAAGGCAACCGTCGAGCGGCAGTCCGGAACGCGAAACGCCCTCCAGTGTATCGGAGGGCGTTTCGTCTTGTCGGTCGGTCCCCCACCGCTCCGGTTCCCATGATGTCCTGTTCCGAGTTCCGTGTCCGCCATCTCGCGTGGCTCGACGCGTCCCTGAGCGCCCAGCGGGCGCGGCGGATGCGTCAGCACGCCGACACCTGCCCCCGCTGCCGTCGCCACGACGCGGCGGTGCGGCTTGGGCTCTTGCTGGCGCGGCACCGGCCGCCGATCCGGCTCTCGTTGCGGGCGCGGGCAGAGCTGCGCGCACGGCTCGCCGCCGAGCCCCGGGCATCCACGGCGGCTATATTCCCCGTCTATGGCGGTGGCGACCCACAAGGCGTTCAAGGCGGCGCTCGAGTCGGGGACGTTCGACTCGGTGTACGTCTTTCACGGTGCGGATGATCACCTGAAGGAGGAGAAGGTCCGGGCCTTGATCGCCCGCGCGACCGACCCCTCCACGCGCGACTTCAACTGCGATGTCCTGCGCGGCGGCGAAATCGACGCCGCGGCGCTGGCCGGCGCGCTTGAGGCCCTGCCGATGCTGGCCGAGCGCCGCGTGGTGGTGCTCCGTGATCCCGGCGCGCTCAAGAAGGCGCTCAAGGTGCGGCTCGAGCAGTACCTCATGCGGCCGGCGGCCGAGACCATCCTCGTGCTGGTCGTGCCGGGCAGCGGCAAGTCCGAGGCCTGGATGACGGCAAATGCCACCAGCCTCGAGTACAAGCCGCTCGAGGATGCAGATCTCGTCAAATGGATCCTGCACGAGGCCAGGACCAACTGCGGCACGACCATCACCGAGGGGGCGGCGACGCGCCTGGCGAGCTACGGCGGCAGCGACCTCGCGCTGCTCGCCGGCGAGCTGCGCAAGCTCGCGTCGTACAGCGGCGACCGGGCCATTGACGAAGCCGCGGTGGAAGCGATCACCGGCGTGCGGCCCGGCGTGTCGCTGGCGGACCTGCTGGACCGTGCCGCGGCGCGCGATGCCGCCGGGGCGATCGCCATGGTGAGTGACGTGCTCGCGCAGCCCAAGCAGTCGGGCGTGACGACGGTGATGGCGCTGACCGCACAGATGCTGGCCATCGGCTGGGGCGTAGCGGCGCGCGCGCGCGGCCTGGCGCAGCACCGGCTGGAGAGCGAGTTCTTTGGGCTCCTCAAGGCGGGCGGCGGGGTGTACACGGGCCGCGCCTGGGGCGACGCCGTCAAGTGCTGGGGGCGCGCGGTGCCGAAGTGGTCCCTCGACGATGTGGCGCGCGCGATACCACACCTGCATGCCGCTGACGCAGCACTCAAGGACAGCAAGGTCTCGAGCGAGGCGCAGATCGTGACCTCGCTGTTGCTGGCGATCGTGCCGCCGGCGGGGCGGAGGCGCGCGGCGTGAGACGATGCGTGCTCGTGACGGCCCTGCTGATCTGGGCGGCGGCGCTGCCGTCGCCGGTTGCCGCGCAGCAGTCGGCTGTGGACTCGGCGGTCGCAGCCACGGCGCACGCGGCGCGGCGCACGGCGTACGAACGCGCGCAGCGCTTGGTCAACGACGGCAACGGCGCCGAGGGCCGTGCGCTGCTCGACTCGCTGCTTGAGGCCACCGAGCCGCGCTCCGACGCCGAGGCGGAGGTGCTGCTCCGGCGGGCGACACTGGCCGAGAGCTGGGACGCGGCACAGCGCGACTACCTACGTGTCATGCTGGAGCACGAGCGCTCGTCCTACGCTGCGCAGGCGATGCTGCGGCTCGCGCAGGGCGAGGCCACCCGCGGCGATCGCGATGCGGCGCTGCGCTACCTCGAGCGGCTGTCGGCCGAGACGCCCGACTCCCCGTTGCGTCCGGAGGCCACGCTGTGGCAGGGCCGGATCCTGCTCGATCGCGGCGCGCGCGCGGACGGGTGCGCACTGCTGCGCGATGGACGCACGACCGTGGATGCGGGCGCGCTCGAACTCGTGAACCAGTATGACTACCTGCTCCGCAACTGCGCGCGCCTGGCAGCGGCCGACACGGCGCGCACGCGCACGCCGTCTCCGGCTG
>JAYQOZ010000129.1:0-6836 GCA_038145035.1 Gemmatimonadaceae bacterium
TCTCCTTCGACCCGGCGCCGCTCTATCGGCAGATGGGGATGATCGCGCGGGGCCTGCCCTTCCCGCTGGTGGGGCGCGTCGGCTACCTCGCCGCCGCCACGCCGGACACCACGCACGTGGTCCTCGGCCTCTCGTTCGCGCCGACATCCCTCAGCTTCAGCCGCGAGGCCGACAACCGCTACCGCGCCGCCTACGCCGTCGGCATCACGGTCGAGCGCAACGGCCTGCGTGTCGCATCGGTTGAGACCAACGAGACGGTGGTCGTCAGCGCCTACCGCGAGACCAGCCGCACCGACGAGAGCCTGCTCCACCAGGAGATCCTCGACCTACCACCGGGCACCTACACCATGACGGTGGCGGTGCGCGACGTCGCCAGCCAGCGCGGCGTCGAGGAGACTGTCGAGATGCGCGTGCCGCGCTACGGCACGGACATCCTCTCCACGCCCATCCCGATCATCCAGGTGCTGCCGCGCCTCGCGCGCGACTCGCTGCCGTTCATCCTGGTGCACCCGCGGGCCACGGCGGTATTCGGCCGCGACTCCGTGCTGCCGCTCTATGTCGAGAGCTACGGGGACAGCGACGACGCGCTCCTCCTCCTGGCCCGCAACGAGCGCGGCCGCGTGCTCTGGTCGGATGCCGTCACCGTCCAGCAGATGCAGGGGCTGTCGGCCGGGGTGGTCGAGGTGCCGATCACGCGCCTGGGCATCGGCGTGTCCCAGCTCTCGCTGGTGCGCGAGTCGGGCCGGGACACCTCCAGCGCCTACGTCTTCGTGGGCTTCGGGGATGACCTGCCCGTCGCGCGCTTCGAGGACATGCTGCAGTTCCTCCGCTACTTCGCGCTGCAGTCGCGGCTCGACCGCCTGCGCGATGCCGCCGAGGAGGACCGGCCTGCCGCCTGGGCGCAGTTCATGGCCGAGACGGACTCGCAGCCGAAGACGCGGATGCACGAGGACCTGCGGAACTACTTCGCGCGCCTCGTGCGCGCCAACAGCCGGTTCCCAGAGGAGGGCGTGCCCGGCTGGATGTCGGACCGCGGCAAGGTCTTCATTGTGCTCGGTGAGCCGGATCAGGTCGTAGAGCCGACATTCACGGACTATTCCCGCAATCGGCAGCAGGTCTGGGAGTACCGCGGCATGGGGCTGCAGCTGGTGTTCTATGACCAGACCGGCACGGGGCGCTGGCGCCTGACGCAGAACAGCGAAGTGCGTTTCGAGACGGAGTTCCGGCGACGCCTGCGCTAGCGGCCCCGACGGCGACGCCCCCGGGACCCCCGGCGTCTCCGCTCTCGCTCCGTGCGGAACTCGCCCGCAAGGGCATCCACCTCGCTTCGGCCATCGTCCCGCTGGCCTGGGCCCTCGGCTGGTGGAGCACCGCACTCGTGCGGGCCCTGCTCCTCGGCGCGTTGGCGGTGGCGCTTGTCGTCGAGCTGCTGCGCCTGCAGGTCCGGGCCGTGTCCCGCCTCTTCATACGCGCCGTCGGTCCGCTGCTGCGCGGCAGCGAACAGCGCCGCCTCTCCGGGGCCACCACGCTCGCGCTGGCGATGACCCTCGTGGTGCTGCTGGCGCCGGCACGCGCGGCGCTCGTGGCGCTGTGGGCGGCCGCCGTTGGCGATGCGAGCGCCGCAATCGTCGGACGCGCCGTCCAGGCCGCGCGCGGAGTGTCGAGCGGAAAGAGCGCCGTCGGCAGCCTGGCGCTCGTGCTTGCCACGGCCGCCGGAGCCGCGTGGCTCGCCGGTGTGCCGCCGATCCTCGCGCTGGCACTGGGGTGCGTGGCGGCGCTCGCGGAATGGCCGCGGTGGCCACTCGACGACAACCTCCGCGTGGCCACCGCCACGGCGGTGGCGGCGGTGCTGCTCGGCGTCCGCTAGGTTATCGCCATGAGCACACCCGGACGTCCGCGCCTCTACCTGATCGACGGCTACGCCCTCATCTACCGCGCCTTCCACGCCCTGGGTGGTGGCGCCCCGCTACGCAATGCCCGCGGCGAGAACACCGGAATGGCGAAGGGAGTCAGCGAGTTCCTCCGCCGCCTGATCGAGAAACACAGGCCCGACTATCTCGGCTGGGTGAGTGACGCCGGCTCGTCGGGCCGCGAGGAGCTGCTGGAGGCCTACAAGGCCAACCGCGTGGCCCTGCCGGACGAGGAGCAGCAGGATTTTGATACCGGCGTGGAACGCGTGGCGCAGATCCTCGCCGCGTATCGCATCCCGACGCTCGAGCTCGAGGGATTCGAGGCGGACGACGTGATCGCCACCCTCGCACCCCAGGGCGTCGCAGCCGGCCTCGAGGTCTGCGTGGTGTCCGGCGACAAGGACCTGCTGCAGATGGTGAGGCCTGGCGTCTGGGTGCTCAACCCCTGGCACGGACCGCCGGGCCGCACCACCGAGAAATGGTACGGCGTGGACAATGCGCACGAGCGGCTCGGCGTCCCACCCGAGCGTGTCGTGGACTATCTCGCCCTCGTGGGTGACACGGCCGACAACATCCCTGGGGTAAGGGGCATCGGCGACAAGGGCGCGCTCGCCCTCATCGAAAAGTGGGGCACGGTGGAGGAGATGTTGGCCCACGTGCAGGAGGTCGAGCCCACGCGCACGCGGAACGCCCTGCTCAACCACGCCGAGGATGCGCGGCTGTCCAAGCGGTTGGTCACGCTCCAGGACACGCTCGACATCGCACTGGATCTCGAGGCGCTGACGCTGGAGGTGCCGAACTGGGCCGCGCTCCGCGACGTCTTCATCGAGCTCGAGTTCAACAGCGCGGCACGCACGGCCGCCGTCCAGGCCGAGGCGCAGGGCGCTTCGTCCGCTTCGTCCACGGCGGATGCGGTGACGGCAGGCGGCGACGTCGAGGCGCACATGGTGAGCGCACGCAAGGCGCGCGCCGCGGTGCCGGGCACGCCGGATGCCGTGGAGACGCAGTATCGCGTGGCCGACACGGTGGCGCTGGTGGAGGAGATGGTCGCCGAGGCGCGTGCCGCAGGCATGATCGCGGTGGACACCGAGACCGTGCTCGAGGCCGGTGCTCCGCCCATCATCACGCCGCTGCGGGCGAACCTCGTCGCGATATCCGTGGCGACGGCCCCCGGTCGCGCCTGGTACCTGCCGTTTGCGCATCGCGCCCCCGGCAGCGCACAGGGCGGACTCGCCCTCGACGACGTGCCGGCACCGCCGAAAGCGCGGAGCGCCACGGCCGCGACAGGTTCGATTGCCGCGCGGATGCTGGCCGAGGGACCGCAGCCGGTCGTCAACCTCCCGCCGCTCCTGGGCGAGGCCATGCAGCCCCTACGCGCGCTGCTCGAGGATCCGACGGTCCGGAAGACCGCGCACAACGCGAAGTACGACCTGCTCGTGCTGCGGCGCGCCGGCGTCACGCTGCGCGGGCTCGACTTCGATTCGATGCTGGCCAGCTACGTGCTCGACCCCGGCCGTCGCTCCAACGCCATCGACGCGCTGGCGGTCGAGCTCCTCGGCGTCGCGATGACCGACTACGACGAGCTCTGCGGCAAGGGCAAGCAGCAGATGCCGTATGACGAAGTGCCGATCGCGGCGGCGCGCGACTACTCCTGCGCCGACAGCGACATCGCACTCCGCCTGCGGGCCCTGCTCGAGCCGCGCCTCCGCGAGCACCGGGCGGACGGCCTCCTGCATGACATCGAGCTGCCGCTCGTGGACGTGCTGGCCGAGATGGAGTGGACCGGCATCACCATCGACGTGCCCTGGTTCCACTCGCTCAAGTCGCGCTTCGAGGCCGCGCGCCTGGATCTCGAGGCGACGATTCATGCCGAGGCGGGCGAGACCTTCAACATCAACAGCAACCCACAGCTGCGGGTCATCCTGTTCGAGAAGCTGGGCCTGCCGGTGAAGAAGAAGACCGCCACCGGGCCCAGCACCGACGCCAGCGTCCTGCAGGAGCTCGCCGATGAAGGGCACGCGCTCCCGACGCTCCTGATGGAGTACCGAGAGCTTTCCAAGCTCGAGAACACCTATCTCGATACACTGCCCGTCCTGGTGAATCCCCGCACGGGTCGCCTGCACACCTCATTTAACCAGACGGTCGCCAGCACGGGGCGGCTCTCGTCCAGCGACCCGAACCTCCAGAACATCCCGATCCGCCGCGAGCTCGGGAAGGACATCCGCCGCGGCTTCATCCCACGGGCGGGCTGGGTGCTGATGGCGGCGGACTACTCGCAGATCGAACTGCGATTGCTGGCGCATCTCTCCGGCGACCCGGCCTTCGTCGAGGCCTTCCGGGCCGGCGGCGATATCCATCGCCAGACGGCGAGCGTGATCTTCGGCGTACCGCTGGACGCCGTGACGGGCGAGATGCGTGCGCGCGCCAAGACCATCAACTTTGCGACGATCTATGGCCAGGGGGCCTTCGCGCTCTCCCGGCAGCTGAAGATCGAGCACGGCGAGGCGAAGGCCTTTATCGAGACGTACTTCGAGCGCTTCGCCGGCGTACGGCGCTGGCTCGACCAGTCCGTCCAGGAGGCCCGGGAGCGCGGCTACGTCGAGACCCTCTTTCATCGGCGGCGCTACATCCCCGAAATCCACGACCGCAACTTCAACACACGCGCCTTCGGCGAGCGTCTTGCGCAGAACTCGCCCATCCAGGGCTCGGCAGCCGATCTCATCAAGGTGGCGATGCTCCGTGTGCACGAGCGCCTGCGGGCCGGGGGCCACGCGGCGAAGATGCTCCTCCAGGTGCACGACGAGCTGGTGTTCGAGTGCCCCGCCGGGGAGGAGGGTGCGCTGCGGGCGTTGGTGGAGACGGAGATGACCACCGCGGTCACGCTGCACGTGCCCCTGGTCGTGGACATCGGCAGCGGCGCCAACTGGTTGGATGCCAAGGCCTAGCGGGACGCTGGCGCGGGTTCGAGTCTTGCGTTTCGCGAGAGTCCGTGCCGGGATGCCGTCGCGGCGCCGGGCGGCGGCGTCCGCGAGCATTTGCCCGGCCGCCACCGACACAACAAATTAGCGAAGGGCAGTCGTCGACCTAACCCTTGCATCGGGTCCCGTGGAGCCCCCGTCCCTTCTGGTTCGCCATGCGCAGCCGGTGCGCGCAGAGTTGATTTCCGATCAGCCCTGGTTCTCACATCCACTATCGATGCCCCCGCACACAACACGCGGCTTCACCCTGATCGAACTGCTGATCGTCGTGCTGATCATCGGGATTCTCGCGGCCATTGCGATTCCGAAGTTCCAGAACACGAAGGGGAAGGCCAACGCCGCGGCCCTGAGGTCGGACCTGCGCAGCCTCGCCACCGCGCAGGAGGCGTACTTCTATGAGCACACCGCCTACGCGGACGACGTCGCGAAGCTCAAGATCCAGGTCTCGCCCGGCGTGGTGATGACGATTGTGTCGGCGACGGCCACGGGCTGGAGCGCCAAGGTGACGCACCCGCAGTCCTTCCCACTGACCTGCGCCATCTTTACCGGGACCGTCGCGTCGCCGCCCACGCCGGCCACCGTCGAGGGCCTAGTCGCCTGCCAGTGAGCGAGGGCGAGTGGCGGCGGCGATTCCCGGCGATTCCGCCGAAGGATGCGACGGCCATCCGGCAGGACTGGCGTGAGTTCGCCCGGCGTCGGGACGGGATGATTCACGCGATGGATGGCGGGCTCTGGATGCACCGCCACACCTGGTTCGGCCGCCCGATGGCGCATCTCGTCTCCACGGACCGCGAACGCCTGCTCGCCTGGGGCGACCGGGTCGGACTGCCGCGCGAACACCTCCAGTACCACGCGCTCAAGGATCCGCGCAGCGGCGCCCGCTGCGAGGCCTGGCACTGGGATCTGGCCGGGCCCTATCTGCCGCCGCGCGCCGCGACCATCCGCGACACCCCGGCGGGCCCGTAACGGCTAGCGTCCGAGGAACGCCGGCGCTCGAGTACGCGCGCGGAGCATGGCCAGCAACACCAGTGTCAGGATGTACGGCGAGGCGAGGAACACTTGGTAGGGCACGCCGAGTCCGAGCGACTGCGCGAGATACTGCAACGCGAACGCCGCGCCGAATGCCAGCGCTGCCCCCGCCGTGCCCAGCGGCCCCCAGCGTCCAAGGACCACGACGGCAATCGCGATGAAGCCGCGGCCGGCGCTCATGCCCTCGGTGAATGCTCCCACATGCGCCAGCACCAGCGTCGCGCCGCAGAGCCCGCCCAGCGCACCGGCGACCAACAGCGCGATCCAGCGAACCCGCCGCGTGCGGATGCCGGCGGCGTGTGCCGCCTCCGGCGACTCACCGACCGCCCGCAGCGCGAGACCAGCCTGCGTCCGCGACATCCACCACGCCAACAGCGGCACCACCACGTACAACACATAAGTGGGGACCGGCTGGCGGAAGAGTGCGCCGCCGATAAGCGGCAGTTCGGCCAGCGGACCAAGCGCAACGGGGCCCACCGTGGGCAGCGAGAGACCCTCACCCGCAAGGCCAGGCAGCAGGCGATGCACGGTGCCCGTGAGGCCGAGGCCGAGCAGGGTGAAGGCCGTGCCGGTGATGATCTGCTCCGTGCGCCACTGCACCACGAACAGTGCGAAGAGTGCGGCCATCGCCGCGCCGGCCACGGCGGCGGCAAGGAAACCAACCGGAGCACCGAGCGCCGCTGCCGCCATCGCTGCGGCGAGGCAGCCGACGATGATCGTGCCTTCCAGTCCGAGATTGATGATGCCACTGCGTTCCGCGATCAGCTCGCCCAGCGCGGCAAAGGCGAGCGGGGTCGCCGGGCGCACGGCGGCCGCCGGAAAAGGGGCGCGCGTCGCGGCCAACAAGCCGCGCCCCCCCGACCCCCCGCCCCCGCGCCCCCCCCCCCCGCCGCGGGGCCCCCCCCCCCCCCAAAGAAAA
>JAYQOZ010000130.1:0-6817 GCA_038145035.1 Gemmatimonadaceae bacterium
GTTCTGCGGGCTCACGCGTCCGGAGGACGCGGCCCTCGCGGCCACGCT
The DNA here is from genome assembly GCA_038145035.1 of Gemmatimonadaceae bacterium. GTDB lineage: Bacteria > Gemmatimonadota > Gemmatimonadetes > Gemmatimonadales > Gemmatimonadaceae > Pseudogemmatithrix. The sequence continues at coordinate 49 of JAYQOZ010000130.1, forward strand.
GGGCGCCCGTTACCTCGGCGTCATCTTCGCCGGCGGACCCCGCCGTCTCACGCCAACGCGAGCGGTCGAGGTCCTGGAAGCGGCGGCCGGCCACGACGTCGTGCGCGTGGGCGTCTTCGGCCACCAGACGACCGATCTGATCATGGACGTGGCGGAGGCGGTGGGCCTCGATGCGGTGCAGCTGGCCGGTGGCGTCAGGCGTGACCTGCTGGTAGCATTGCGAACACGGTTCGCGGGTCGCATCTGGGGCGTCGCGCACACGGCGCCGCAGGGGGAACGCATCCCGCCGGGGATCGCTGGCTGGTTCGAGCAAGGCTGTGACGCCGTGGTGCTGGACGCGGCGGTCGCGGGGAAGTTGGGTGGGACCGGCGTGACCCTCGACTGGGCGGCGATGGCACACGAAATTTCCCGACTGCGTGCGGTGGGTCGGGTCGTGTTGGCCGGCGGGCTCCGGCCGGAGAACGTGATGCAGGCCATCAGGCAGGCGGCGCCTGATGTGGTGGACGTATCATCGGGGGTTGAGTCGGCGCCCGGCATCAAGGATCCTGGACTAATGCGCGCATTCGTCGCGGCGGTGCACATGGGTGAGGACGCATGACGCAGGTGGCAACAGATCGGTTCGGCGCGTTCGGGGGGCGCTATGTCCCCGAGACCCTCGTGCCGGCCCTTGATGCGTTGGAGGTGGCGCTCGCAGAGGCGGTGGGGGATCCTGCCTTCGAGCGCGAACTGACGCACCTGCTTGAGACCTACGTCGGTCGGCCGTCGCCGTTGAGCGAGGCGCCCGGTCTCTCGGCGCGCATCGGTGCCACCGTCTGGCTCAAGCGTGAGGACCTCAACCACACGGGTGCCCACAAGATCAACAACGCACTGGCGCAGGCGTTGCTCGCGCGCCGGATGGGCAAGCGGCGGATCATCGCCGAGACCGGCGCCGGACAGCACGGCGTGGCCACCGCCACCGTCTGTGCGCGGCTCGGCCTCGAGTGCGTGGTCTACATGGGGGAGGAGGACATGCGCCGACAGGCGCTGAATGTCTTCCGGATGCGGCTGATGGGCGCCACGGTCGTTCCGGTCACGGCCGGCACGCGTACGCTCAAGGACGCAACAAGCGAGGCCATCCGCGACTGGGTCGCCACCTGCGACGACTCGCACTACATCATCGGATCGGTGGTGGGGCCAGCGCCATACCCACGCATGGTCCGCGATTTCCAGGCGATCATCGGGCGTGAAGCCCGCGCGCAGATGCTCAGGGTCGCCGGCCGCCTGCCGAGCCACGTCGTGGCCTGCGTCGGGGGCGGCAGCAACGCGATGGGCATCTTCCACGCGTTCGTCGAGGATGCCGGCGTGCAGCTGGTGGGCGTCGAGGCAGCGGGCGAAGGGCTGGACAGCGAGCGTCACTCGGCGTCGCTCTCCAGGGGCAGGCCCGGCGTGCTGCACGGCACCCTCAGCTACCTGCTGCAGGATGCGAACGGCCAGGTGCATCCGGCGCACAGCGTCAGCGCCGGACTCGATTATCCCGGCGTGGGACCGGAACATAGCTACCTGCGTGACGCGGGCCGTGCGCGCTATGTGGCGGTCACGGACGATGCGGCGCTCAGGGCGTTCGAGCTCATAAGCCGGCTCGAGGGTATCATCCCGGCGCTCGAGACCTCGCACGCGGTGGCCTGGCTGGACGCCGAGGCCGGGCGTTTCGCGGCCGATGATGCGATCCTGCTCTGCGTCAGCGGGCGCGGCGACAAGGACGTGGCCACCGTGGCCGCCCTGCACGGGGAGCCCATCGGCGCGTGACCGCTCCCGACGCGACCCAGCCGGTCGAGGCGCCGCCCTGTCCGCCCGCCGTGGTCGAGGACGCCTTCCGTGTCCTCGAAAAGGCGATCAAGGCGCGGCAGTTGTACCTGCCGAACAATCCCGCCTACCAGAATTCGCTGACCGCCGCGAAGGCCGCCCTCGAACCGCTCTGGGAGCACATGGGGAGCCTGGTGCTGCAGGTGACGGACACGCAGCTCAAGTGGTACGGCGTGGTCATCAACGAGCATCCGGAGAAGGGCGGGGACTCGCTTCCCTGGCTGCTGTTCAAGGACGGCCTCCGCGAGCTGGTCCTCTTCCCGGAGTTCGAGGACGAGGAGCTCGCGCGTTTCCTCGGCCTCGTACCGCGTGTGCGGCACGCGCAGCCGCACGAGGATGACCTGCTCACGATCCTGTGGGAGCAGGACTTCCAGTTCCTGAAATACCGCTACATCGAGATCAATGACCCCGCGGCGCCGCTGCAGTCCAGCGACACCACGCCGGGCCGCTGGCCGGCACCGGACGGCAGGAAGTTCGAGCCGCCGACGGAGGCCATCGAGGAGGCGAAGCAGGTGCACGAGGTGGGCGGCGAGGGCGGCGAGGAGCAGTCGAAGCGCCCCGGCGTCATCTCGATGGAGGACTTCGACTCCTCCCTGTACTTCCTCGACCCCAATGAAATCGAGTACCTGCGCAACGAGACGGAAGCCGAGTACGCGCTCGACCTGCGTCGTCTCGTGCTGCAGGCGCTGCTGGACATCTTCGAGCTACAGGTGGACCCCCTCGTGCGCGAGGAGGTCGTCGGGGATCTCGAGGTGCTGGTCCTGCACCTGCTCACCGCGCAGGAGTACCCGACCGTCGCTTACCTGCTGAAGGAGATCGAGGGGACGCTGCAGCGCGCCCGTGAGGTGCGTCCGCAGGAACGCGAGCGGCTGGGCAAGCTCTCCGATCGCCTGAGCAATCCTGAGGTCCTGAGCCAGATGCTGCAGGCACTCGAGGAGGCCTCGCAGCTCCCGAGCAAGGACGACCTCGGCCAGCTCTTCGCGCAGCTGCGCCCGCAGGCGCTGGGCACCCTGCTCGACCACATCGATCGCACGCAGAATGCCGGGCTCCGTCCGCTGCTCGAGTCGTCGGCGGAGCGGTTGGCGCAGTCAAACACCGGGGAGCTGGTGAAGCTGGTGAAGGATGCCAAGACCTCCGTGGCGCGCGAGGCCATCCGCCGCGCGGGGGCGATGCGCACCGCTGCGGCCGTGCCGGCCATCGGCGAGGTGCTCGGCAGCGGCGTGGAGCGGCCCGGGCGCGCTGCCGCCGTGGCGGCCCTGACCGACAGCGGCACGCCGGGTGCCTTGGGTGCGCTCGAGACCGCGCTGAACGACGACGACCGCGACATCCGTCTCGCGACGCTGCGCGCCCTGATGGCACGCACGCACCGCCCGGCCCTGCAGAAGGTGCAGGCGCTGGTGACGGGCGTGCATGCCAGGGACATCGACCGCACCGAGCGCATCGCGCTGTTCGAGCTTTATGGAACCATCGCCGGCGACGCCGGGGTGACGGTGCTTGACCCGATCCTGAATGCGAAGTCCGGACTCTTTGGCCGCAAGGAGGATCCGGAACTCCGGGCCTGCGCCGCCGTGGCCCTTGGCCGGATCCACACGGATGCCTCGCGCGCCGCGCTACAGAAGGCGGCGTCGGAGAAGGACGTCATCGTGCGCAATGCCGTCAGCCGCGCCCTGCGCGGGGGAGGTGCCGCGTGAGCGATCCGCGCGACGGCACGCCCAGCGGCGAACGCCGCTCCAGCGTCATCACGCGCAACACGCAGGCGGTGTCCGTCGTCGGTCTCGGCGAGGGAACGGTGCGCCGCATCGGCCGCACCTGGATCACTGCCTTCTACGTGGCCCTGCGCAACCTGAAGATGTATCCGTTGGAAAATGCGGTGGTGCAGAAGGGACTCGAGGACCTCACCAAGCTCTCCGCCGAGCTGATCGACGGTGACGGCGAGTGCGAGTTCCGCCTCGCGGGGGAGTTCCTGTTCCTGAACGCCACCCGCATGAAGCTCGACCTCGACAACTTTACGAGCTTCAGCTTCCTGCTCCAACGCTGCCGTGAGTCCGGCGTGGGCCTGATCAGGTTCGTGGAGCGACCATCCGTGCGCGACTGGACGGTGCTGCTCTCGTTCCTCGTGAAGCCGGTCGGCAAGGGTGGCCCTGCTCGCTTCACCACGCTGCAGCAGCGCCTGCTCGACACCGGCATCACGGTATTCGACCTGGCGCCGCCGACGGACAGCGAGGACGATCCCGAGGACGACATCGAGGCCAAGGAGCGCGCCAAGCGTACGTACCAGCAGTCCGTGGTGACCACCAGGGAGGTCATCAACTCGGTGCGCATGGGGCAGAGTCCGAACGTGAAGAAGATCAAGCGCGTGGTGCAGGGCATCGTCGACCAGATCCTGAACGACGAGACCTCGCTGGTCGGCCTCACCGCGATCCGCGACTACGACGACTACACGTTCACGCACTGCGTGAACGTGTCAATCTTCTCGATCGCGCTGGGCCGCCGCCTCGGGCTCTCGCGCCTCCAGCTCTACGACCTGGGCTTTACCGCGCTCTTCCACGACATCGGCAAGTCCCGCGTGCCGATCGACGTGATCCAGAAGCCAGGCGCGCTCGACGATGAGGAGTGGCGGCTGATCATGGCACATCCCTGGCTCGGCGTGCTCGCCCTGTTCCAGGTGCGCGACCACCAGGAGTTTCCGTACCGCTCGATGCTGGTGGCCTACCAGCATCACATGAAGCGCGACCTCACCGGCTACCCGCGCTCGCTGCGGATGGCCGAGATGAGCTTCTTCAGCAAGATCGTGGCGGTGGCCGATGGCTTCGATGCCGCGACCTCGCGGCGCGTCTATACCACGAAGCCGCTGAGTCCGGCCGAGGTGCTGCAGGAGATGCGCGACAACCCACGGCGCGGCATGGATCCGGTGGTGGTGAAGGCCTTCGTGGCCCTGCTCGGCATCTATCCGGTGGGCTCGCTCGTCGTGCTCGACTCGTTTGAGCTGGCCATCGTCGAGAGCGTGAACCCGATTCCCGAGATGCTCTCGCGGCCCATCGTGCGTATCATCAGCGACGACCTCGGCAACATCCAGTTCCCCGGCCAGGAGTTCGACCTCGGCCAGCAGGATGCGAACGGGGGCTTCCTCAAGACGATCATCAAAACCGCCGACCCTGAGCGCTACGGCATCAAGGTCGGCGACTACTTCCTCTGAGTTCCGTGCTTTCTGAACGCCTGCAGGCCCTGCGTGCGGCCCGGCGCCGCGCGCTGGTGTGCTATGTCACGGCCGGGCACCCCAGCCCCGCCGAGACCGTCCGGCTCCTGCGCGAGCTGCCCGCGGCCGGCTGCGACGTGATCGAGGTGGGCGTGCCGTTCTCCGATCCGCTTGCGGACGGTCCGATCATCCAGGGGAGCTCGCAACGCGCCCTCCTGCAGGGGGCCACGCTGGCGCGTACGCTGACCATGGTCGCCGAGGCAGGGTCCGCCGCGCCGATTGTGCTCTTCAGCTATCTCAACCCGCTGATGGCCGCCGGGCCGGACGTGCTGGCGCGCGCCCAGGCCGCTGGCGTGCACGGCGTGCTGGTCACGGACCTTCCCGTGGGCGCGGACCCGACGCGGGAGGCCTGGCTCGGCGCGGGGCCGCTGGAATTCGTCCGGCTCGTTGCCCCGACCACGCCGCGCGAGCGCATGGCGGAGATCGCGCAGCACGGTCGCGGCTTCGTCTACCTGATCAGCCGCCTTGGCGTGACCGGCGTGCACCAGGGAGTCGCCGCCTCCCTGCCGGCGACGATCGCGACCCTGCGGACCGTCTGCGGTCTCCCAATCTGCGTGGGCTTCGGCATCTCGACCGCGGAGCAGGCGCGCGAGGTCGCTGCCCTCGCCGATGGCGTGGTGGTCGGTTCCGCGCTGGTGCAGGCGCTCGACGCCGGCGGCGTGGATGCCGCGCTCGCGCTGGTGCGTGGGCTGCGTGAGGCGCTCGATGCCTGACGCATCGGACGCGATCGTCGCCCCGGTCCTGCCGGAGTGGGCGGTGGTCGGCGACCGCCGGCGCGCGCACATCGCGCGGGTGACCGCGCTGCTGGACCGCTGGGCCGTGGAGCTCGCGCTTGACCCTGCGGAGGCGCAGGCGTGGCACGACGCCGGCCGTTGGCACGATGCGCTCCGCGATGCCGACGCCGACACCCTGCGAAGTCTCGCGCCCGATCCCGATCGTCCGCTCGAGACGCTGCACGGTCCCGCCGCCGCAGCCCGGCTTTCGCGGGAGGGCGAGACGCGGACCGGCGTGCTGGACGCCATCCGCTGGCACACCGTGGGGCACGCCCAGTGGGACCGCACGGGGCAGGCGCTCTACATGGCGGATTTCCTCGAGCCCGGGCGGCAGTTCGCGCGCGCCGACCGCGGGTTCCTCGCCGACCACCTGGTGCACGACTTCACCGGGGTCTTTCGGCAGGTGGTGCGGATGCGCATCGAGTGGACGGTGCGGGAAGGGAAGGGACTCTTCCCCGAGACCGTCGCGCTCTGGAACCGCGTGCGCTGATGCGCCTGCGTCTGCGGGGGCGCTGGGTCCTGCTCGTGCTGCTGGTGCTGGGCGCGGCCGCCTGGGGATGGCGGCGATTCGGCGCCGATACGGCTGATGCGGGTGGGTTCCGTCAGGGCAGCGTGGCGCGCGTGGTGCCCGAGAGCCTGCGCATCAAGGTCGAGGTGCTGAACGCCTCCGACGTCCGTGGCCTCGCCCGGCAGGCCACGTTCTACCTGCGTGATGCGGGCTTTGACGTGGTCAGCAACGGCAACAGCGGCGAGCGCTCGGATTCCACCGTCGTGCTGGTGCGCAGCGGCCGGATGGACTGGGGCGCGTTGGCCGCCAAGGCGTTGGGTGGGGCGCGCGTCGAAGCACGCCCCGACAGCTCACGCTACCTCGATCTCACGATCCTGCTCGGGCCCACCT
>JAYQOZ010000131.1:0-6775 GCA_038145035.1 Gemmatimonadaceae bacterium
GTCATCCAGATGCTCCAGGGCCAGACCCTCCGGGCCGATGCGTTCGACGAGTACGGCCGGGAGCGGATCCTGAAGAAGGGCACCGTCCTTACCCACGACGTGCTCGAGGCCGTGTCGTACGAGCAGATGGTGCGCCTCAAGGTGCAGGGCGACGACCCGCGCATCGAGGGCGAGCTCCGGCTGCTCGAGGAGCGCACGGAGCGCCAGGTCGAGGTGGTGCGCCAGCTGTTCGAGGAGAAGAAGGAGAAGATCCGGCGCGGCGACGAGCTGCCGCCCGGGGTCATCAAGCTGGTCAAGGTCTACGTCGCCATGAAGCGCAAGCTCTCGGTGGGCGACAAGATGGCCGGCCGTCACGGTAACAAGGGCGTGATCGCGCGCATCCTCCCCGAGGAGGACATGCCCTACCTGCCGGACGGCACCCCGGTGGAGATCGTGCTCAACCCCCTGGGCGTGCCCTCCCGTATGAACGTCGGCCAGATCCTGGAGACGCACCTCGGGTGGGCCGCGCACGCGCTGGGCCTCTACTTCGCGACGCCGGTGTTCGACGGCGCGAACGAGCCCGAGATCAAGGACTGGCTGGAGCAGGCGGGCCTGCCGAAGTCGGGCAAGACGCAGCTGTTCGACGGCATGACCGGCCAGCAGTTCGAGCAGGACACGACCGTCGGCTACATCTACATGCTGAAGCTCTCCCACCTGGTCGACGACAAGATCCACGCGCGGTCGATCGGGCCGTACTCGCTCATCACCCAGCAGCCGCTGGGCGGCAAGGCGCAGTTCGGGGGGCAGCGGTTCGGTGAGATGGAGGTGTGGGCGCTCGAGGCCTACGGCGCGGCGCACATCCTTCAGGAGCTGCTCACGGCGAAGTCCGACGACGTCACCGGGCGCGCGAAGATCTACGAGGCCATCGTCAAGGGCGACGCGTCCTTCACGCCGGGCCTGCCCGAATCGTTCAACGTCCTCATCCGGGAACTGCAGTCGTTGTGCCTGGACGTGGAGCTGATTTCCACCAAGAAGCGACCCGCCGAGCCGCTGCCGCCAGCCGAAGGCGAGCTCGAGCCCCTGGCGGAGGTGTAACCGATGCGACCGTCCTTCACCGACACCAGAACCACCCTTCGCGTCGACTTCGACGCGATCCGCATCTCGCTCGCCTCGCCGGACAAGATCCGGCAGTGGTCCTTCGGCGAGGTTACCAAGCCGGAGACCATCAACTACCGGACGTTCAAGCCGGAGCGCGACGGCCTGTTCTGCGCCAAGATCTTCGGCCCGATCACCGACTGGGAGTGCCTCTGCGGCAAGTACAAGCGCATGAAGCACCGCGGCGTGATCTGCGACAAGTGCGGCGTCGAGGTGACGCAGGCCAAGGTGCGGCGTGAGCGGATGGGCCATATCGACCTGGCCACGCCGGTCAGCCACGTCTGGTTCTTCAAGGGCCTGCCCAGCCGGATCGGCCACCTGCTCGACATCGCCCTGCGCGACCTCGAACGGGTGCTCTACTTCGAGGGCTACGTCGTCGTCGACCCGGCCGACACGGAGCTGAAGGTCGGGCAGATCCTGAACGAGGAGGGCTTCCGCAAGGCCCGCGAGGACTACGGCTACAAGTTCCGCGCCCAGATGGGTGCGGAGGCCATCAAGGACCTCCTCAAGCGCATCACCATCGAGAAGCTGGCCGAAGAGCTCCGCGTCAAGATGCGCGCGGAAACCTCCATCCAGAAGAAGCAGAAGTACGCCAAGCGACTCAAGGTGGTGGACGCCTTCCGGAAGTCGAACAACCGTCCGGAGTGGATGATCCTCGACGTGATTCCGGTGATTCCGCCGGAACTGCGGCCCCTAGTGCCCCTGGACGGCGGCCGCTTTGCGACCTCCGACCTGAACGACCTCTACCGTCGCGTCATCAACCGCAACAACCGGTTGAAGAAGCTGATGGAGCTGAAGGCGCCGGAGGTCATCATCCGGAACGAGAAGCGCATGCTGCAGGAGGCCGTCGACGCGCTGTTCGACAACGGCCGCCGCGGCCGCGTCCTGCGCGGGGCGAACAACCGCCCGCTGAAGTCGCTGTCGGACACGCTGAAGGGCAAGCAGGGCCGGTTCCGCCAGAACCTGCTCGGCAAGCGCGTGGACTACTCCGGCCGGTCCGTCATCGTCGTCGGCCCCGAGCTGAAGCTCCACCAGTGCGGCCTGCCCAAGAAGATGGCGCTCGAGCTGTTCAAGCCGTTTATCTACAACAAGCTGGAAGAGCGGCAGCTGGTGGCCACCATCAAGCAGGCCAAGGAGATGGTGGAGCAGCAGCGCCAGGAGGTGTGGGACATCCTCGAAGAGGTCATCCGCGAGCATCCCGTCCTGCTGAACCGCGCACCGACCCTGCACCGGCTGGGCATCCAGGCCTTCGAGCCGGTCCTGGTCGAGGGCAAGGCCATCCGGATCCACCCGCTGGTCTGCACGGCCTTCAACGCCGACTTCGACGGCGACCAGATGGCCGTGCACATCCCGCTCGCGCCGGAGGCCCAGATCGAAGCCTCGGTCCTGATGCTGTCGGCCAACAACATCCTGTCCCCCAGCAACGGTGCGCCCATCGCGGTGCCGTCGCAGGACATCGTCCTCGGCTGCTACTACCTGACCAAGGCGAAGATCGGGGCGAAGGGCGAGGGCCGGGCGTTCGGCGCCACCGACGACGTGCTGCTGGCGCTTGAGGCGGGCGAGGTCGAGACGCTCTCGCCGATTCGCATGCGCTTCTCCGGCAACCTGCTGGACCTGACGACCGCGCGTGACGACCAGGACGTCCTGCACACCGAGGTGCAGGAGGTCAAGGGCAAGATCATCAACACCACGGTCGGCCGCGTCATCCTGAACGAGGCGCTGCCGGGCGAGATGCCGTTCGTCAACGGCCTGCTCAAGAAGAAGGGCCTGCAGCAGCTCGTGCAGAAGTGCTACCTGGACTTCGGTCTGGAGCGCACCGTTGAGATGCTGGACGCCCTCAAGACGCTCGGCTTTACCTACGCGACCCGGTCGGGGCTCTCGATCGGCATCGACGACCTGGTGATCCCGGCGGAGAAGAAGGGCCTCGTCGACAACGCGCGCGACGAAGTGATCCGCGTGGAAGGGCAGTACCTCGAGGGCGCCATCACGCACGGCGAGCGCTACAACAAGATCATCGCCGTCTGGTCGGAAGTCACCGAGAAGATCGCGGACGCGATGTTCGGCGAGATGGCCGAGATGGACCGCACGGGCAAGAACTTCAACCCGGTCTACATCATGGCCGACTCCGGCGCGCGCGGATCCAAGCAGCAGATCCGCCAGCTCGCCGGCATGCGCGGCCTGATGGCCAAGCCGTCCGGCGAAATCATCGAGTCGCCCATCACGTCGAACTTCCGTGAGGGCCTCACGGTGCAGCAGTACTTCATCTCGACGCACGGCGCGCGCAAGGGCCTGGCGGACACGGCGCTCAAGACGGCCGACTCCGGCTACCTGACGCGCCGCCTGGTGGACGTCGGGCAGGACGTGATCATCTCGGAGATCGACTGCGGCACCCTCGACGGCCTCGAGGCCCGGGCGATCATCGAGAGCGGCGAAATCCTCGAGCCGCTGCGCGACCGCATCGTGGGCCGCGTGACCCTCGAGCGGATCGTCGATCCGTTCAGCGGCGAGGCGCTCCTCGAGGTGAACGACGAGATCGACGAGGACAAGGCGTCGGCGGTCCAGGAGGCGGGCATCGAGAAGGTGAAGATCCGCTCGGTGCTGACCTGCGCCTCACGCCGTGGCGTGTGCGCGATGTGCTACGGCCGCGACCTGGCCACCGGACGGCTGGTGGAACTGGGCCAGGCGGTCGGCGTCATCGCGGCGCAGTCCATCGGCGAGCCCGGCACGCAGCTGACGATGCGGACCTTCCACATCGGCGGCACGGCCTCGCGCGTCTCCGACCAGAACACCCTTGACGCCAAGCACGCCGGCGTGGCCAAGTTCGAGGGCCTCACGGTCGTCGAGGGCCACAAGGAAGCCGGCGGCGCGCTCATCGTGATGAACCGCAACGGCTACCTCGTCGTGCAGGACGAGAAGGGCCGGGACCGGGAGCGCTACCCGATCATCTACGGCGCCCGCCTCAAGGTGCGCGACGGCCAGGCCGTCAAGCCCGGCCAGGTGATGGTGGAGTGGGATCCGTACACGTTCTCGATCCTCACCGAGGAGCCGGGCACGGTCCACTACAAGGACATCATCGAGGGCGTCACCGTCCACGAGGAGGTGGACGAGGTCACCGGGCTCTCGCGCTACATCATCGTGGACTCGCCGGACGAGAAGAAGCAGCCGACCATCGAGATCCGCGACAAGAGCGGCAAGGCGGTCCGGAAGTACCACATGCCCTCCCACGCGCACCTGATGGTGCAGGACGAGGAGCACGTGGACGCCGGTGACGTGCTGGCGAAGATTCCGCGGGAAACCACGAAGACCAAGGACATCACGGGCGGTCTGCCGCGCGTCCAGGAGCTCTTCGAGGCGCGCAAGCCGCACGACCCGGCGGTGATCTCCGAGATCGACGGTATCGTGAAGGACGCGGGCATTTCCAAGGGCCAGCGCAAGCTCGTGATCGTGCCGGACGACGGCAGCGAGCCGCGCGAGTACTCGATGCCCCGCGGCGTGCACGTGAACGTCCATGAGGGCGAGCGCGTACGGGCCGGCGAGCAGCTGATGGATGGCCCGAGCAACCCGCACGACATCCTGCGGGTCCTGGGCGAGAAGGAGCTCCAGAAGTACCTCGTCAACGAGATCCAGGAGGTCTACCGCCTCCAGGGCGTCAACATCAACGACAAGCACATCGAGGTCGTGGCCCGGCAGATGATGCGGTGGGTCCGGATCGAGGATGTGGGCGACACCGAGTTCCTCATCGACGAGCAGGTGGACAAGTTCCGCTTCCTCGAGGAGAACGAGCGCGTGATCGGGGATGGTGGCCGGCCGGCCACGGCGCAGCCGCTGCTGCTCGGCATCACCAAGGCGTCCCTCTCGACGGACTCGTTCATCTCCGCCGCCTCCTTCCAGGAGACGACGCGGGTGCTCACCGAGGCGTCCATCTCGGGACGCGTGGACCATCTGCGCGGCCTGAAGGAGAACGTCACGATGGGCCGCCTCATCCCGGCGGGCACGGGCTTCGAGTGGTATCGCCACGTGTCCATTCCGCCGGACGAGCCGCCGCCGCCGCCGGCCCCGCCGCAGCCGAGCGAGGACGACTTCGACCTGGATCGCGAGATCGAGTACGCGTTCGAGAGCGACGAGTCGCTCGGTGTTCGCGGGACCGACACGGAGTAGTTGCGCGATTCGCGAGAAGACGAGGGGGCTGTCTTTCCGGCAGCCCCCTTCGTGTTGTACTAGGGCTGTCGGCCGTGACGCCGGCCGGCCATTCGAAAGGGAGACCCATGGTTCTGACGTCAGCCGAGTTGCTCGAAGCCCTCCAGCAGGAGGTGCGCATCCTGTCCCACCTGGTGACCAAGGTCACCCCCGAGATGCTGGACTACCGGCCCACCCCGAAGCAGCGCAGCACCATCGAGCTGCTGCGCTACCTCGCCATGATGGGGCCGACGATGGTGCGCTACGCGCTGGCCAAGCCCGGCGAGGACATGAGCGCCGTGTGGGGGGCGCTGGCCAAGGAGGTGGAGGCCATGAACCTCCAGCAGGTGGCCGCGAAGATCGCGGGGCAGGAGGCGGAATACGCCGCGCTGCTCGGCCCGCTCACCGACGCGGACTACCGCGCCACCTTCCAGGGCTTTGCCGGCCCGGCCGTCCGCGGACCGTACTTCGTGACCTCCGTGCTCGGCGGCCACGCCGCGTACCGGACGCAGCTGTTCTGCTACCTCAAGGCCTGCGGCCGCGATGAGCTGACCACGGCCAACCTCTGGCGTGGCATGGACGCACCGGCCAGGGCGTAGCGCACATGTCCGGGGGGCCGATGGCGGGCAAGACCGTCCTGGTCACCGGGGCGACGGCCGGCATCGGCCTCGCCACGGCCCGCCAGCTCGGCGCCCTGGGCGCCCACCTCGTCGTGGCCGGCCGGGACCCGGGGCGGACCGAGGTCGCCGCCCACGCCGTGGAGCAGGCGGGCGGCACCGCGCTGCCGCTGGTGGCGGACCTCACGTCCATGGCGGCGGTACGTCGCCTCGCGGCCGAGGTCCACAGCCGGTGCTCCCGTCTGGACGTACTCATCAACAACGCCGGCGCCCTGTTCGGCCGGCGGAGGATCACGGCCGAGGGCTTCGAGCGGACGCGGGCCCTGAACCACCTCGCGGGCCTCCTGCTGACGGTGGAACTGTTGCCCCTGCTGAAGGCCAGTCGACCGTCCCGGGTGGTCAACGTCTCGTCCATCGTCCATGCGAGGCGATTGAGGTTCTTTGGCAGCAGCGATGGGTTCCACGGCCTCCGGTCGTACGGGCGTGCCAAGTTCGAGCAGATGGCCTCCGGGTTCGCCCTGGCCCGCCGCCTGGAGGGCAGCGGCGTCACCGTGAACTCGCTCCATCCTGGCCTGGCGCCGACCGACGTGGCGCAGGACGCCGGGTTTGCCCTGCGGTTTCTCGTGCGGGTCGTGCTGCGGCCGTTCGCGTCCGCCGAGCGCGCCGCCCGGACGAGCGTCTACCTGGCCTCCTCGCCAGACGTAGAGGGCGTGACCGGCGGCTATTTCGTCAACTGCAAGCCGGCCCGGCCCAGCCCGCGCGCGGCCGATGTGGAGACCCAGGAGCGGATCCTGACGACCAGTCTGGCTCAGCTCGGCCTGGGCAACGGACGTTTGGAGGAGGGAAGT
>JAYQOZ010000132.1:0-6760 GCA_038145035.1 Gemmatimonadaceae bacterium
GCCCTGCGGCGTCTGGCGCTCGGGGACCTCGACAACATGGTCGGCGCCGACCAGCGGCTCCGGATGATGCCGGCTGAGGTCGTAGAGCGAGGCGCGCTCCTGACGCCGGAGTGCCAGCAGGTCGGCGGCCCCCTCGGTGGCGCAGAGCACCACGCGCGCACCGGTGCGCTCGAGCAGGAGATTCGTGACCACCGTGGTGCCGTGCACGATGCGCGACGCGCTGCCATCGAGCGCAGCGAGGGAGTTCACCACGCCCTCGCCCTGATCGGCGGGCGTGGAGAGCACCTTGCGCGCCTCGACACGCCCGCCAGCCGAGAGCGCGGCGCGGTCGGTGAAGGTGCCCCCGACATCCACGCCCACGCGCCACGTCGTGCTCACGCGGCCCCCGCAGCGCCGACGGCGGGTTCGGCGGCCGGCGGCACTGCGCGGGTGTGCCGCCAGATCGCCATGGCCAATCCGAGATGCGCAGGCAGTACGAGGAGCAGCGGCCCGCCGAGTCGTTGCGGGACGAAGGGGGCTGCGACGGCGGCCAGCAGGGCCATGGCGAGCAGGAGCGTGAGCAGCTGCCGCGTCCGCTGCCCGAGCTGCCCGGCGAGGATGGCGCGCGGCGCCGCCACGGCGGCGGCCAGGGCCAGCGGCGAGAACAGCAGCAGGTTGAGGTTGCGGTACCAGAACACATGCGCGGAGCCGACCCACATCCCGAACAACAGGACGCCAAGGATGCCGCAGAGGCCGTAGAACAGCGCCGCCATCACGGCCGCGGGCACGCGGGTCCGCCGCCGCGCGACCGCGCTGAGCGGGGCGAGCAGGAGCATCCAGGCGCCGAGCACCGGCCCCCAGGCGCCGATGCTGAGTCCGCGTCGTTCCGCGGCCTCGGGGCTACGCCTGGCCTTGTAGAGCACGGCCTCGCGCTCGACCAGCGGCAGCGCACGGCCATCGGGCCCCGGGATGGTCACGTCGCGCAGGTAGTCCCGCAGGCGCATCGGCACGTACATCGCCTGCCAGGCCGACATCGGCTCGTCGGCCGGTGCGCCGAGCGCGATATCAATGCCCGCCTGCGCGAGTCCGTCGGCCGCCGTGAGTCGCACCGCCTCGCTGCGGTAGGTCCACTCCGTGCGCATGGTCGAGAAGCGCCGACTGAGTGCGCCGTCAAGCACGTCGTCCACGGCGTCCCGCAGACGCGTGGAGCAGTTGTCGCGGAAGTAGTCGTAGCGGTAGTAGCGGTTCTCCTCCCGTGCGTTCTCGGCCACCGCGGCGGCAATGCGCTGCCGCTGGGCAGGCGTGAGGGCCAGCACCTGCTCCACCGTCTGCCGATCCTGCGCGGCATAGACCTGCAGCAGCCAGTCGGTCGGGATGGCCTCGACCCAGTACTGCGTGTCACCCGAGAGGAAGCGGCCGAGGAAGTTCGGCTGGTCGAACGAGAACATGCCCCAGTTATAGGCGAGGTCGAGGCCGGTCCCCGTGTCCTGGATGCGCAGGGCATTGTGGCCGAATCGCTCGAAGATCGCGTCGCCCTGGCCGATGGTAAGCACGCTGACGCGAATCGAGGCGCCGGGCGCAGGGGCGCCGGCGGCTTGGCGGACCGCCGACGCCTGCGCGGGTACCGCCGCGAACGGCGCCGTGCAGAGGGCGAGCGCTGCGAGCCACGCGCAGGCGCCCCTCACGACCCGCCCCAGCGGCCGCGGGTTCAGGCGTACGATTCGCGACCTGCGCAACCTCACGGGCGGATCTCTTTGGCCTCGTCGCCCGCCCGGTAGATATGGTCGATGAGCTTGTACACGCGCACCTGGTCCCTGGGCGGATCGTACTTGTCCTCACCACGGATCACCGCGAGAAAGTGCGCCAGCTCCGCGCGGTACGATTGGATGGTCACGGTGTCGCGCTGCGCAGCGCCGCTGGGCGAGACGTCCATCGGGACGCCGTGCAGGGCCTTGGTGATGCGGAGGGGCGCGAGACGCCCCGAGCCCTGCGTGCCCACCACCTCAAACCACCAGCGATCCTCGTCGCCGATGTAGTTCCAGCGCGTGTCGATGGTGACGGTGAATCCGCCCTGGCACTCGATGAACACCAGCGCGGCGTCCTCGACATTGTTGGCGCCGCGCGTACGCTCCAGCGCCGTACTGACGCGCACGACGCGCGGAAAGTCCGTGAGCCACCCGGCGAGGTCGAGCAGCGGCAGCCCGAGCTCGAAGAAGGCGCCGCCGCCGGCCTCCGCACGGCGCTGACGCCACGGGGCCGTGGCGCGGGTGCGGCGGTAGGCGCCCGCGCGCACCGCCACGAGCTTCCCGAGCTCGCCGCCGCGCAGGAAGCTGTCCAGCGTCTGCGCGTCGTGCCGGAAGCGATGGTTGTTGGCCACCATCACGTACTTCCCCGCCGTCTCGGCGGCGGCGAGGATCCGCTCGACGCCACGGGCGTTCAGCGCCAGCGGGCGCTCGCAGAGCACGTGCAGGCCGGCACGCAGGGCCGAGAGGACGTGCACCTCGTGCAGGTGGTTTGGCGAGCAGATCACGATGGCGTCGAGGCCCTCGATCTCCAGCAGGTCCTCGATGTCCATGCACCAGTTGCGCACGCCGAAGCGCTGCGCGATGCCACGCGCCTTGGCGGCGTCATTGTCGCAGAGCGCGGCGATCTGCACGCCACGCATCTTGTCCAGCACCGGGAGGTGGGCGGTCTGGGCGATGGCGCCGAGTCCGATCACGCCGAAGCGGAGGGCGGCGGCGGAGTTGGTGGGGGAGTTCGAGGGCACGGCGGTGTGGGCTACGGGACGAGCTGGCTGGAACGCAGCGGCGCAACAGTGGTGCCCGGAAAGTACGTACGGAGGATCGTGTGCACGTCCTGGCCCGCCCGCGCACGTCCGATGGCTCCCCACTGGCACATCCCGACACCGTGTCCGAAGCCGTTGCCGCGCAGGTCGACCCGGGCGATGCGGTCGGCGGCCGCCGACGTGACGGACACTGAAAAATAGGAGCTGGGCAGGAGCTCGCCAGCAGTGCTGCGGAGGACAGAGCGGGCGTCGTTGCCGCGGGCCTCAAAGGTGCCGCGGGCGGTCCGGAACTCGACGACCTCGGCGCGCCCGCTCGGGGTCCGCCGGACGATGCGGACCCCCTGCACCGCCCCCGGGCCGCCCGGCGGCACGTCCGTGTACGCCGCCAGGTAACGGGTCACCACGACGTCGAGCCCGTCACCGGTCAACGAGCGCTCCCAGTAGAAGCGTGGCGCGATGTCGCAGTAGTAGCGCTCGCCAGAGCCCGGGATGCGGTCACTGACGCGCCGCAGGTACGGCTGGCCCCCGCCCTGCCAGACTTCCTCGGCGGCGGCCGTCTCTCCGCCGCAGGTGCTGTGGTACGGCGCCTCGATTACGCGCCCGCCGTAGGTGAGCACGAGGCCCGAAGTGGCCCGGACGGCCGCCGAGGCGTTGGGCTGTTCGGCTTCCGCGCCGCCGTAGACCTGGTCGGCGACGGTGCCGAGCAGGTCGTAGTCCCGGCTTCGACCGCGGCCGGAACGGGCTGCGTTGAGCCGGATGACGGTGAAGGACCGAGCGGCGATGGCCTGCGCCTCGAGCGCTGCGTGCTCGGTGGCAGGCCGCTCCCCGAGCTCCAGCGGCACGACACCGAGCAGGTAGTCCTCCAGCGGCAGGACATTCACGATCAGGACGCCGGAGTCCGTGGGGATGCCCTGCAGGCTGCCACGATAGGCCTTGCCGCGGAAGCTGACCGTTCCGCCACCGTTCGTCGAGCGGGCAGCGGGCGCCTCTCGGGCGGGCACGGTGGCGAGTGCCACCCGGATATCGGGACCGCGACCCTCGACGCCCCCGCGCAGCGGTCCCCCGCGTGGGGACGGCAGGCAGGCCGTCAGCCAAACCAGGACCATCGCTTGCAGGGCGCGGCGCGCCCTCACCGGCCGAAGCTCCCGATGGTCATCGAGACGAGGGGCAAGGACCTGCTGCGGGCGCTGGCCGCCTCCGGGGCGACCGGCCCGCTGCGCGTCGCCCGGTAGTCGGCGGTGAAGTCGTAATCGTCCACGACGCCGGTGACCCTCACCTCAATCAGGCTGCCGGCGGCTGCCTCGGTCCGCACCCACGTGACGCCGTCGATGTCGTCGGCCTGCCAGGGAAGGCGGGCGCGGGCGGGCTCGTCGGTTGTGGCGGCGGCCTCTACCAGCGCCATCGCGACGCACCCTACGCGGGACTCGTAGCGCTCGGCCGTAATGTGACGCTGCAACTCCTGCACGATCTCCAGTCGCTCGCGCTTCACGCCATCCGGGACGTCGTCCACCATCGCAGCGCCGCGCGTGCCCTCCTGCGGCGAATACGTGAAGACGCCGACGCGCTCGAACTCGATCTCGCGCAGGAAGTCCACCAACTGCGCGAAGTCAGCCTCCGTCTCGCCCGGAAAGCCGACGATGCAGGTGGTCCGGATGGCGACGCCCGGTACCGCGTCCCGGAAGCGTGCGACCTTCTCACGGATGCTGCGCTGGCGTTCGGGGCGACGCATGCGCTCCAGCACGGCGTCCGAGGCGTGCTGGATGGGCATGTCGAGATACGGCACGATGCGCGGCTCGCGGGCGATGACCTCCAGCAGCCGTGGCGTGATGCCGGCGGAGTAGAGGTACATGTTGCGGATCCACGGAATCGAGGTCTCGGCAACCAGGCGCTCGAGCAGTTCCGGCAGACGGACCTTGAGATCCCGCAGGTCGCGACCGTAGTGCGCCAGGTCCTGCGCCACCAGGTTGAGTTCGCGGGCGCCCTGCATCTCCAGCAGCTGCGCCTCGCGTACGATCTCGTCGGGCGCGAAGGAGCGGTGCCGGCCACGCATCAGCGGAATGGCACAGAAGGCGCAGCCGTGGTCGCAGCCTTCGCTCACCTTGAGGTAGCGCACGAAGGGCGTGTCACCCGAGTGGACGCGGACGCCGGGGTGCTGTGTGATCGGATC
The DNA here is from genome assembly GCA_038145035.1 of Gemmatimonadaceae bacterium. Classification (GTDB taxonomy): domain Bacteria; phylum Gemmatimonadota; class Gemmatimonadetes; order Gemmatimonadales; family Gemmatimonadaceae; genus Pseudogemmatithrix. The sequence continues at coordinate 4,932 of JAYQOZ010000132.1, forward strand.
GCCGACCAACCCGCGCTCGCGCAGCCGCGGCAGCAGCAGGTCGGATTCGGAGGCGCCGAGGAACAGGTCCACCTCGGGCAGGGCCTCGGCGAGTTCCGCCTTGTGGCGCTCGACCATGCAGCCGACGGCGATGACGGCCTGGGCGCTGCCCGACCCTTTCAGGCGCCCGGCGTCGACAATGGCGTCGATGCTCTCGCGCTTGGCGGCGTCGATGAAGCCGCAGGTGTTCACGATGATGAGTTCAGCCGCCTCGGCGTCGTCCACCGCCTCGGCGCCGTGATCGAGCAGCTGCGCGAGGTAGCGTTCGGAATCGACGGTATTCTTGTCGCAGCCGAGGGTGACGACCTTCACCCTCACCGGTAGTTCCCGAACTGCAGGGCGACACCGAAGTCCTGGCCCTTGCAGAAGGCGATGACCGCCTGGAGCTCATCCCGGCTGGGCGCGGTGACGCGCACGGTGTCGCCCTGGATGGAGGCCTGCACCTTCTTGAACTTCTCGGCCTTGATCGCGGCGACGACCTTCTTGCAGGTCTCGCCGTCGAGGGACTGCTTGAGCTTGATGTCGCGGTGCCAGGTGTCGCCGCCGCCAGGCGTCGGCTCGCCGGCATCGAGGTTGGCCACGGGCACGCCACGCTTGATGAGCTTGGACTGGAGGATGTCCCACATCGCGCGCAGCCGCATGTCGGTGTCGCTGGAGAGCTTCACGAGGCCCTCGACGCGCCTGAGCTCGACCGTGGCGAGCTTGGCGTCCTTGAAGTCGTAGCGCTGGGCGATCTCCTTGGACGCCTGGTTCACGGCGTTGTCCACTTCCTGGAGGTCTACGGACGTCGTGATGTCGAAGGAGGCGTCTTTGGGCATACGGGCTTTGGCTGTACGGATGGCTCGGTGCTTGGAAGGTAAGGCAATTGCCTCCGCGGCACCGAGACACCGAGGTCTTCAGGCGTTTCGATACGTCCGTGTCCCCCTGCCGCCGTGGCCGCCGTTGCGTTCGGCGCGCATCACCCGCTAGGCCCTACTCCCCGAGATACGACTCCAGCGCCCGGGCGCGCGAGACGTGGCGGAGGCGCGAGAGGGCCTTTTCCTTGATCTGGCGCACGCGCTCGCGGGTGATGTTGAGCACTGCGCCGATCTGCTCCAGGGTCATCGGCTCCGAGCCGTCCAGGCCGAAGTAGAGACGGAGGATCTTCGCCTCGCGCTCCTTGAGGCCCGAGAGTGCCTCGTGCACCGAGTCAATCAGGGCCTTGTCGAAGACCTCCTCGTCCGGCGAGGCGCTCTCCGTGTCGGGGATGTAATCGAGCAGACGGCTGTCCTCGCCGGGCGCCATCGGGGCGTCGAGGGAGACGTGGGTCTGCGAGATGGCCATCGTCTTGGCGACCTCCTCCTCCGTGATCTCCATGCCGTCGGCAATCTCGGCGTGCGTGGCCTCGCGGCCCAGCTCCTGCAGCAGCGCGTTGGCGCGCTTGCCGATGCGGTGCAGCGTACCGGCGCGGTTCAGCGGGACGCGGACGATGCGGCTCTGCTCGGCGAGGGCCTGCAGAATGGCCTGGCGAATCCACCAGACCGCGTAGGAGATGAACTTGATCCCCTTGGTCTCGTCGAACTTGTGCGCCGCGCGGATGAGGCCGAGGTTGCCCTCGTTGATCAGGTCGGAGAGCGACACGCCCTGGTTCTGGTACTTCTTGGCGACGCTGACGACGAAGCGGAGGTTCGAGCGGACCAGCGTGTCAAGCGCTTCCTGGTCGTTCTTGCGGATGCGCTGGGCGAGGCGGACTTCCTCTTCCCGGGAGATCAGCGGATAGATGCTGATGTCCCGGAGGTACTGGTCGAGGG
>JAYQOZ010000133.1:0-6743 GCA_038145035.1 Gemmatimonadaceae bacterium
CCGACGAAGCGCTCCGGCAGGCCGAACTCCAGCGTGATCGGCGCGGTGCTGGCTGCAATCGGCTCGATGGCGGCCCTGAGCTCCTCGATTGGCGTGTCCGGTGGCAACGGCCCCGCGCCCGACGATCCAGTGAGCGTGATGTGCGGCGGCAGATGGTTCGCCATCTTCGGGTCGAACTCCAGCTGCAGCGCGTGAATGCGCTTCGCCAGCTCGCCCTCGAGCTCCGCCGTGATGAAGATCCCGTTCATCGTGGGGGCGTGAGCGTGAGGCCCACGTTCCAGCCGCCGAGGGACGCCGGCGTCAGCACGGGGGCGAGGAGCCAGCGATCGATCCCGTTGCCCGGACGCGTGACGTGCCAGCGCACGATGGCCAGTCCGGAGATCGTACCGATGCCCGCACCGACCGTGACGTCGCTGAACCAGTGGCGATCGTCGTGCATCCGCGCGTACGCCGTGAGCGTGGCCGCGGAGTAGGTGGTGATGCCCACCCAGCGTACGTGCCGTGGCGCCCGTTGCGCGACCTCGGCCGTCACCGCCGAGGCGAAGGCGAAGGCCGCCGTCGCGTGGCCGGAGGGCATCGCCTCGTAAGTGCCCTCCGGCGCGTCGAAGCCGCGCGTGAACTGCCAGTCCGTGCGCCGGTGGTCACCCACATAGGGCCGCGCACGTCCGAACGTGCCCTTCAGCAGCTTTGTCACCACGCCACTCACCGTGATGGCTTCGATGGCCCGCAGACCGCTGGCGGCGACCGTCGGCTGCTTCGCCAGCAGTCCGCCGCCCCAGAGGGCTGCCCCCAGCCCGACGCCGCCGGGCTGGCCCCAGGCGTTGACAAACCCGGCGAGCGCATCGAGGCCCTCGTTGCGCTGCACGCCCGCGTCGCGCACCGCGCGACGGGCGACGTCATCGACCGTGTAGGCGAGTCCGCCGAGGACGGCCGTGAGCGCGAATCCACGCAGCTCCGGCTTCCCGAACGCCGGCGACGGCGTCACCGCGCTGTCGCCAGGCACGGACTGCGCCGCGGCACCGACGCCCGCAATCGCGATGCCAAGGCACGCGGCGATGAGGCGAACACCCGTCACGCCGCGTAGTTTAGCAGGCACGCGCGACGTGAGCGACCGCGGCGTGCGTCCCTTTCCCTGCCTGCGCGCGATTCCCACCCGTGATTATCCGTCCCTTCGAGAGCCACGCCGATCGCGCCCAGTGCGTCGAGCTGCAGGAACTCACCTGGGGCCGCGGATTCACGGAACGCGTCCCCGCCGCGATGCTGCTCGTGGCGCAGGAGATGGGCGGCGTGGTCGCCGGAGCCTTCGCCGACGACGGCAGCCTGCAGGGCTTCGTGTTCGGCGTCACCGGCCTGCGGAACGGGCAGCTGGCGCATTGGTCCGACATGCTCGCGGTGCGCCCGGCGATGCAGGGCCAGGGGCTTGGCGAGCGCCTGAAGGCCTTCCAGCGCGATCACTGCCGGCAGCAGGGCATCGCCAGCATCTACTGGACCTATGACCCGCTCGTCGCCCGCAACGCGCACCTGAACCTGAACAGGTTGGGCGCCCGCGTGGATGAGTTCGTCCCCGCGATGTACGGCGAGGCCACCAACTCGCCGCTGCAGGGCGACATGCCCACCGACCGCTTCATCGTCTCCTGGGCAGTGGATCCAGCCGCGGCGGCGCTGCCGCTCGATGCGCTCCCGCCCGACCTGCCGCTCATCGTGGACGTCGAGGCGAACGAAGGCGCACTGGTGGATGCGCCCGCCGTCGGCGTGCACGTACCCCGGGACATCTCCGCGCTCGCCGCCCGCAACCTCGCGGCCGCGCGCCGCTGGCGCTTCGCCACCCGTCGCGCCTTCGCGCATTATCTCCACGCCGGCTATCACGTCCGCGGCTTCGTGGCCGCCCCGACCGGCGGCACCTACCTCCTTGTGCGCCGACAGGACCCGTGATGCAGCTCGATCGTATCGTCCTCCGCGAAATCCGGCTCCCGCTGCGTGAGCCCTTCCGCATCTCGTCCGGCGAGATGCGTGAACGTCGCATCCTGCTGCTCGAGCTCTTCGACCGCGACGGCGCCAGCACCTGGAGCGAGTGCGTCGTGGACGATGCGCCCAACTACTCGTCGGAGACGGTCGATACCGCCTGGCCGACCATCGTGCGCTGGCTGGCCCCACGGCTGCTCGGCCGCCGCATCGACTCGCACACGCAGGTGCACGGACTGCTCGGCACCGACGTCCGTGACCACCGGATGGCCAAGGCCGCGCTCGAGATGGGCTGCTGGGCCCTGGCCGCGGTGCAGTCCGGACAGCCGCTGGCCCGGCTGCTCGGCGGAACGCGCACGAAGATTGCCACCGGCATCAGCATCGGCATCCAGCCCGATGTCGCCACGCTCATCGCCAAGGCCACGGCCGCGCGCGATGCTGGCTACAAGAAGATCAAGCTCAAGATCGCCCCGCGCCGCGACGTCGAGTGGGTCGCCGCCGTGCGCCTCGCCCTCGGCGACGACGCGCACCTCATGGCCGACGCCAATAACGCCTACACACTGGATGATGCGGACCGGCTTGCCGCGCTGGACCCGCTCAACCTGATGATGATCGAGCAGCCGCTGGCCCACGACGACCTGGTGCGCCACGCCCAGCTCCAGCGCCGGCTGCGCACCCCGCTCTGCCTCGACGAATCCATCACATCGCTCGAGCGGGCGCAGGACATGGTCTCGCTGGACGCCGGCCGCATCGTGAACATCAAGCCGGGCCGCGTGGGTGGCTTCGCGCAGAGCCTCGCCATCCACGATTTCTGCGAGCAGGCCACCGTCCCCGTCTGGTGCGGCGGCATGCTCGAGAGCGGCATCGGCCGCGCATACAACGTGGCGCTCGCCTCGCTGCCCAACTTCACGCTGCCCGGCGACCTCTCGCCGAGCGCGCGCTACTGGACGCAGGACATCGTATCCCCCGAGTGGACCATGGACGGCAACGGGATGGTCGCCGTGCCGCTCGAGTCACCGGGCATCGGCGTGGCCGTCGATTCCGACCGCATCGAGGCCCTCACCGTCCGCACGGAAGAGCTCCGCCCGCAATGACCGATTTTTCCGCTGCCCCGCTCCCTGATCGCATCCGCGAGCAGTTCACGGACGCCGACCGCACCTTCCTTGCCGAGCTCAGGCGGTCGTTGCATCGCCGGCCGGAGCTCTCGTGGAAGGAGAAGCAGACGCAGGCCCGGCTCCGCGAGGCGCTGCAGGCCTGTGGCATCACGGACGTCCGCGAGACTGCCGGCACCGGCCTCATCGCCCACATACCAGGCAGCGGCGGCAAGGGCCCGGCCGTCGCCATCCGCGGCGACATCGATGCCCTCCCGATTCAGGAAGCGACCGGGCTCCCGTTCGCCTCCCAGAATGACGGCGTGATGCACGCCTGCGGGCACGACATGCACGCCACCTGGGCGGTGGGCGCGGGACTGCTGCTGGCCAGGTCACCGGCCGTGGGTGAGGTGCGCGTGCTGCTGCAGCCGGCCGAGGAACTGGGCGAGGGTGCCCCCAAGGTGCTCGAGGACGGTGCACTTGAGGGCGTGTCCGCGATCTTCGGCGCGCACGTGGACTGGCGCTACACGGTGGGCGAGATCGTCGCGACGCCAGGGCCGCTGGCCGCGAGCACCGACACCTTCGAGATTCTGTTCCACGGGCGCGGCGGGCACGGCGCGCGGCCGCAGGATACCATCGATCCCATCGTCGGGCTCTCGGCCTTTGTCTGTGACCTGCAGACGATCGTCTCGCGGCGCCTCGACCCGGCGCTTCCCGGTGTCGTCACGGTGGGTCAGCTCGAGGCGGGCTCCGCGCCGAACGTCATTCCGGAATCGGCGCGCTGCACCGGCACCGTGCGCGCCACGCGGCCCGACACGCGGAAGCTGCTGCTCGACGAGCTCGAGCGCGTGGCCAACGCGGTGGCAGCGGCGCACCGGCTGACCTGCACCGTGCGCATCACCGAGGGGACGCCGCCCCTGATGAACGGCGCCCGCGGCTCCGCCTGGATGCAGGACAGCGCCCGCCACCTGCTCGGGGAGGCCTCGTTGCGCGAACTGGCCGTCGCCAACATGGGCGGCGAGGACTTTGCGTTCTACACGGAGCGCATCGAGGGCTGCTTCGCGCGCATCGGCACCTGGCGTGAGGGCCGCTCGCGCGCCGGCGTGCATACGCCGCGCTTCGATCCCGACGAGGACGCGCTGTTCATCGCATCCGCCCTGCTCGCCGAGTCGGCCCGACGCGCCAGCGCCGCCCTGCAGGGCTGAGGCGTGGCCGCAGCGGAAATCGTCGTCGTCGATCCAGTCACGCCGGATCCTGACGTCATCGCGCGTGCGGCGGCGATCATCCAGCGCGGCGGGCTGGTCGGCATCCCCACCGAGACCGTGTATGGCCTCGCGGGGAACGCGCTCGACCCCGCCGCCATCGCGCGCATCTACGCCGCCAAGGGACGGCCGAGCCAGAATCCGCTGATCGTGCACGTGGCCTCGGAGCAGCAGGCCCGCGAGCTCGCCGCCGAGTGGCCCGCGATGGCGCACGAACTGGCCTCACGCTTCTGGCCGGGCCCGATGACGCTCGTCGTGCGCCGAAAGGCCGTGGTCCCCGACGCCGTGACGGCCGGGCTCCACACTTTCGGCGTCCGCGTGCCGGACCATCCCGTGGCGCTGGCGCTGATCAAGGCGAGCTTCACGCCGCTGGCCGCGCCCAGCGCCAATCGCTTCACCGAGGTCTCGCCGGTCACGGCGCAGCAGGTGTGGCGCGGCCTCGGAGATGCGGTGGAGCTGATTCTCGACGCCGGCCGGACGCGCGTGGGCATCGAGAGCACGGTGATCGACGTGAGCGGTGGTCGCCCCGTGATCCTGCGTCCCGGCATGCTCGAACGCGCGACCATCGAGGCCGTGGTCGGCCCGGCCGGCCGCGCGTCCACCCCGATGATGAACCAGGCGGCACACCCTGCGCCCGGCATGTCGGCGCGACACTATGCCCCACGGGCCCGCGTGCGCCTGCTCGAGACGGCGGCGCTGCGACACGCGGTGCAGGCCGCGGGTGCTGCGGGTGCCGCGGGTGCCGCGGGTGGAAGACCCGGCGCTGTCGCCGCCGGGCCAGCCGCGCGGCTCGGCGCCCTGCTCTGCCAGACGCCCTATCCGCAGGACCGGCCGCTCCCGTTCATCGTCGCGCTCGGCATGGACGCGGCACACTACGCCGCCGGGCTGTACGACGCCCTGCACGCGGCGGACGAGGCCGGCTGCGAGGAGCTGCTGATCGAGCTCCCGCCTGACACGCCGGCCTGGGTCGCCATCCGCGACCGCCTGCGCCGCGCTGCACATCCCTGAGGGCCCGACGTCCGGCCGCGTGTTCCACGGGCGTCATCACGGCGCGAACCCTTGCCCTGCGCCGCCGGTCCCCTTCATTTCCCCGTATGCTGACTCTCGACCTCACGGGCAAGCGTGCCCTCGTCGCCGGGGTCGCCGATGACGGCGGCTTCGGCTTTGCCATCGCCAAGGCCACTATCGAGGCCGCTGCGACAGTCTGCGTCGCCACCTGGCCGCCGGCGCTCAACATCTTCCTCAATCTGCTCGAACGCGGGAAGATGGACGAGTCGCGCAGGCTGCCCGACGGCTCGCTGCTCTCGTTCGAGAGGATCTACCCGCTCGACGCCGTCTTCGACACGCTCGAGGACGCCCCGCAGGAGCTGCGCGAAAGCAAGCGCTACAAGGACGTGGGCGACTTCTCGATTTCCGGGCTGGCCGCGCGCCTGCAGGCCGACTTCGGCGACAGGCCGCTGGATATCCTCGTGCACTCGCTGGCCAATGGCCCCGAGGTCAAGAAGCCGCTGATGCAGACCTCGCGCGCGGGCTACCTCGCCGCACTGGGCGCCAGCGCCTACTCACTGGTCTCGATGGTGCGCGCCTTCGGGCCGCTGATGCGCCAGGACGGCAGCGTCGCGTCGCTCACCTACATGGCGAGCGAGCGCGCCATTCCCGGCTACGGCGGCGGCATGAGCTCGGCCAAGGCCGCCCTCGAGAGCGACACCCGCGTGCTCGCCTTCGAAGCGGGACGTCAGTACGGCATCCGCGTGAACACCGTTTCCGCCGGCCCGTACGCATCCCGTGCGGCCAGCGCCATCGGCATCATCGACGCGATGGTGAAGTACTGCGAGACCAACACGCCGCTGCCGGAGGCGCTCGAGGCACGCGAGGTCGGGACCGCGATGGCCTTCCTGTGCTCGCCGCTCGCCAGCGGCATCACCGGCGCCACGGTCTACGTGGACAAGGGCTACCACGCGATGGGGATGGCCGTGGACGGCGCTACCGTCCCACGCTTCTCCTGACGAAGCCCGTCGTCACCGCAACGCCGGCCAGGATGCAGGCGCAGCCGATCAACATCGGGGCGGTGATGCGTTCGTGCAGGAACATCGCGCCCCACACCATCCCGAACAGCGGGATCAGGTAGGTCACGGCCATCGCGCCGGTGGGGCCGGCGTTGTCGAGCAGGCGGAAGTACAGCACGTAGCCAATGCCCGTGCAGACGATGGCCAGGGCGATGGTCGCGGCCCAGGCGCTGGTCGAGGGCATCGCCGGCGGCAGCAGCAGGAACGCCGGTACGGCAAGCAACGCCGCCGACGTGACGATGCTGCCCGCTGCGATCGTGATGGTCGGCACGCCGGGCAGCAGGCGGCGCGTCAGGTGCGCCGCCAGCGCATAGAGCGACGATCCCAGCAGCGCGGCGCCGATGGCCAGCGCGCCGCCGCCG
>JAYQOZ010000134.1:0-6706 GCA_038145035.1 Gemmatimonadaceae bacterium
CTTCGAGGTGATGCTGCCCACGGGCGGTCCGGCGGAGCGGCGGGCGGCGCGCGCAGGCGGCAACAATCGCGCGACGACTACCGAGCCGGCCGCGGAGCCGGCCCCGGTCACCGCGCCGTCCGCGGTGCCCGCCGCCCTCCCGGCTACGCCTCCTGCCGACGCCAACCGAGGCGGGAGCGGGCCGATCATCGGTGGCGGCGGGCCGCTTCAGGGCATTCAGCCCAGCTTCACCGACCAGCGGCTCTGGGTCAGGCACAGCGACGTCATCGTGGCGCCCATGGTGCCCCTCTCGCGCGCGGACACGCTGCGCCAGATGCTGGTCGAGCGCATCTACGCCATCGAGGACTCGCTCTCCCTGTTGTATCCCGACGGCGAACGGCGGCCCGGCGACTGGACCGTGAACATGGGCGGTCGGAAGTACGGCATCGATCAAGGGATGATCCGTCTGGGGCGCTTCTCGCTGCCGACCGCGGCGCTGGCCATGCTGCCGCTCAACGTCCAGGCGAATCCGGTGGCGATGGAACGGGCGCGTCGGTTGGAGTCCATGCGGGCGGAGATCCAGACGCAGGCGCTGCGCTCGATGCGCGACGACCAGTTCTACGCGGCGGTGCGGGCGCTGCGCGAGCGGAAGGAACGCGAGCGGCGCGAGGCGCGGCAGCGCGGGGAGGACCCGCCGCCGCAGGCGCCTTCGGTCGCACCGGGACGTCCGTAGGACCGCGGGGCTACGTCAGGTCGTCCGCGGCGGCCGGCGCGAGTGTGACGCGAAACACTGCCGCCAGCGGCCCCAGCACTCGCACGGCGTCCTCGCCCACGATGAGATCCTGCGAGCCCGGTGCCGGCGCCATGAGCCGCACGCTGCTCCCGCGACGCTCCAGCTGGCGCACGTAGACCTGCCGGCCAACCCGTGCGACCACCGGTGCGCCCTCGGGTGTGCGCGCCATCGGGGCTACCAATAGCAGGTCGCCCTCCCGCACGGCATGCCGCGGCGCGTCCTCGACGTTGGCGCGAATCAGAAAGCAGTCGTCCGACACCAGCAGTGCACGATCGAGGCTCAGGTGCGCCTCGGTCAGCATCGCGCCGTCCGCTGTCCAATGCACGACGGGGACGGGCTGCGTCCCGGCCTGCCCCCCGACGCCCTCGAGAATCACGCCGCGCGAGCGGCCCGGTGCGCGGCGGAGATACCCCTTTCGCTCCAGCGCCTTCAGGAGGTCCGACACCGTGCGCGTCGATGGAATGCGCAGGTGCCGCGCGATCTCGCGGATACTGGGCTGGTAGCCGTGGGACGCGAGATGGTCCAGCAGGAACTGCCAGAGGTTCTGCTCGACCGCCGTCAGCGGAGCCCGCGGCGCGTCCACGGGGTCGCTACTGGCCGGCGGACGGCGTGGCGAGCCGCGATTCGGCGCGGGCGATGCGCGCGAGCGTGCGGTCGCGGCCCAGCAGGACCATCACCTCGAAGATGCCGGGTGACGCCGCCGAGCCCACGAGGGCCACCCGCAGCGGCTGCAGCAGCTTGCCCGCGCCGACCCCCCGAGCCTCCGCCAACGCCCGCATGGCCTCTTCGATCGCGGCCTCGGACCACTCGCCCAGTGCGGCGAGGGAGCCGCGGGCCGCGCCGAGATGGCCAGCGGCGACAACCGGGTCCTTCCACTGCTTCGCGACAGCATCCGGATCGTAGGCGAAGTCGTCCCTGAAGTACGGGTAGGCCTGCGTCACGATCTCGTCGCTGCGCCTCGCACGAACACGCAGCAGCTCCAGCAGCTTCTCGAGCCAGGGGCCGCGTGCCGCCAGGTCGGTCCCGCTGGCCAGACCCGCCGTCACCAGCATCGGCGAGACCAGCGCGACCACCGCGCCGATGGGCATGCGTGCGAGGTGCTGGCCGTTCATCCACTCCAGCTTGGCGGGATCGAAGACCGCGGCCTTCTTCAGGAGGCCGTCCGCGCTGAAAGCCTGCACGAGCTGCTCGAGCGTCATCACCTCGTCGAAGTCGCCACCGGGCGACCAGCCGAGCAGCGCGAGGAAGTTCACCATCGCCTGCGGCAGGATGCCCTGGTGCCGGTAGTCGCCCACGGCAGTGGCTCCGTGGCGCTTGGAGAGCTTCTTGCCGTCCGTGCCGAGGATCATCGGCAGGTGGGCGAACTGTGGCAGGGCCGCCCCCAGCGCCTCGTAGAGCAGGATCTGCTTCGGCGTGTTCGAGATGTGGTCGTCACCACGCATCACGACCGTCACCCGCATCGCGATGTCGTCCGACACCACGGCGTGGTTATAGATGGGCGAGCCATCGGAACGCAGGATGATGAAGTCGTCGATGTCCTTGTTCGGGAAGCTGATGCGCCCGTGGACGAGGTCGTCCCAGGCCGTGTCGCCATCGGGAACGCGGAAGCGGATGGTGAAGGCCTCACCGGATGCCACGCGCCGCGAGCGCTCGTCGGCGGGGAGTCGGTCGCAGCGGCGATCGTACGCGAAGGCGCCGCCTGCCGCCTCGGCGGCGGTTCGGCGCTCTGAGAGCTCGTCGGGCGTGCAGAAGCAGCGATACGCCTTGTCCTCGGCCAGCAGGCGCTCGGCGTCGGCGCGATGGCGCCCGAGGTTGGCGCCCTGGAAGACGACCTCCTCGTCCCAGTCCAGGCCCAGCCAGGTCATGCCCTCGAAGATGGCGCGCGTGGACGCGTCGGTGGAGCGCGCCCGGTCCGTGTCCTCGATGCGGAGCAGGAACTGGCCGCCGAGCTTGCGGGCCAGCAGCCAGTTGAAGAGTGCCGTGCGCGCGCCCCCGACGTGCAGGTAGCCGGTCGGCGAAGGTGCGAAGCGAAGGCGTGGGGGCGAGACGGTCATTCGGGAGGGTCGAAAACGAGAAACGGGCCCGACCGGACGACGTACCGGCGGGCCCGCACACGGAGACGGAGGGATTCGAACCCTCGATACAGGTGTAACCCCGTATAACGGTTTAGCAAACCGCCGCCTTCAGCCTCTCGGCCACGTCTCCAGCGCACCTCGGGCGTGCCCGAGAATTCCTCAGGGAATCTCGCCCCGCGGGAGTGGCGAATCAAGGCCGCTGGAGATTGCGTCTCCGAGCGGAACGGCGGAGCGGAGGGTGAGGGATTCGAACCCCCAAGTCCTTGCGGACGCCGGTTTTCAAGACCGGTGCAATAGCCATTCTGCCAACCCTCCGGGCTGCGCGACGAAAGCTCTCCGGAGAGGCGCGCCGAGGCAACCGTTGCCCGGAAGATCCGCTGGCGACGGTCGCCCTCCGCTCAGTCGACCACGACGATGCGCAGGGGCGTGCCCCAGGGGTCGCGCAGCAGCAGGCCCGTGGCGCCATCGCGCAGCGTCTCCCAGGCGAGGCCCGCCGCGCCGAGGCGCGCGGACACCATCTCGAGGTCCGCCACGGACGGGACGCCCATCTCCCAGGCGAGGAGGCGGGCGTCCTGCGGACCTGCGGGCGCGGCCCCCGCGGCCCAGGTGTTGAGGCCGAGGTGATGGTGGTAGCCGCCCGCCGAGAGAAAGAGCGCACCCGGGTAGTCCCAGACCATCTGGTCGAGACCCAGCACCTCGTGATAGAACCGCGCCGCCGCCGCGAGGTCGCCGACGTGCAAGTGGAGATGGCCCATCACGGTGCTCGCGGGCATGCCTCGCCACGGCGCATCGCCCCCGGCGCGAACCAGCGCCCCGAGATCCAGCGGCTCGGTGCTCATGCGGAGCTGACGCCGTTCCTGCGTCCACGAGGCGCGCGGCCGGTCCGCATAGACCTCGATGCCGAGCCCGTCGGGATCCGTGAGGTACAGGGCCTCGCTGACGAGGTGGTCGGACGCGCCCGCCCGCGCACCGATGGCGGTGAGATGGGCAATGAACCGGCCGAGGTCGCCACGGTCGGGGAGCAGGATTGCAAAGTGAAAGAGCCCGAGGCGCCCGCGCGGGGCGATCGGCCGGAGCGCGGGATCCGCCGCCAGCAGGACCAGCGGGCTGGCGGCGGACACGCCGAGCGATGCGCGCTGCCCCTCACGCGTGAGCACGCGCAGTCCGAGCACGGTGGAATAGAACGCCACCGAGCGATCGAGATCGCGCACCGCCAGGCGCACGGGGCCGAGCGACAGGCTGTCGGGCAGGCGCCCGGCAGGGGCAGGGATGCCGTAGGGGAGGGCAGCGGCAGACGTCATCGCGAGGCGAGTCGGAAGGCGGGAACGGGCCTTTGATATACGGACCAATCGCGATGGCCAAGAAAAGATTCCCGGCGCAAGCAGCCCCGGGGTCGGGAGCGCAGCCTGCGGCGGGCCCTGTTCGCCCGCGGAGAGCCGTGACAAGTTGCAGGCATGCGCGGCATTCCCCATGAAGCCGAACGCGCGATCGCCGCCATCCGGGCCGCCGGTGGCGACGAGCTCGTCTCCGCCATGTCCACCGCGTTCATTGCGTTCGCTGACGCGCAGGAGGAATGGCTGGCGCGGCAGTTTGCGCTGCGGAACTTCGAGCGCGTGGCTGACGGCGCTCGTGCACTGCGGATCAGCGCCACGCAGCTGGGCGCCGTGGACATTGCCGGGGCCTGTGCCGCCGCCGAAATCGCCGGGGCGGGGCAGGACGTCCCGGCGTCCGAGACCGCCCTGGCCGAGATCGCGGCGGCAATCGAAAGGGGCCGAGCTTGGCTCGGCCCCCTGTCGAGCACCAACGAGCAGGAGACCTAGCGCGGAATCGGTACGGGCACGCCCTGTCGCGTGTCGCCCGGCACCGACGGCACGGTTGAGGGAATCTCCGGCATGTCCGCGACCAGCTCCCCGAAGTTGCCGGCGATCGCCACCTGTCGTGAGATCCGCAGGATGTCGTTCGCCTTGCTCTCGAGTCCCATTCGCGAGGCGGCCTCCGAGGTGATCAGGCCGGTGTTGAAGATGAGGAACGGAATGCCCTGGGACGGCCGGTCGATCCAGTCGCCGCGTCGAATCATCGATGCGGGTGCCTTGAACTCATCCCACAGGGCGAGTGAGCGCTTGGCGTCCACGAGGCCCTCGCCCGGCACCTGCACGATGTCGCCGCCCGGCTGCACGGGGCCCGGATAGACCTTCTGGGCATGCCCCTGGGTGACGAGGTAGGGGCGCAGGCCGAGCTCGCCGCCCAACCCACCGGCGGTGCGGCTCAGGTGCACCATGCGGACGTCGTTGTCGAGGATCATGCGCAGCACCAGGATGTCGGCGCGGGTGAGATAGCGCGGCTGGATGGTGGCGCGCAGCTCGCCCTTCTGGAACACCTGCGGCGTGCGGATCTCCTGGAACTGCGGCAGGCGGTCGGCGTCATCCAGCGTCATCCTGAGCACCGAGCCCTCGGGTCTCGGCCAGTCGCGGTCGCGATAGGCCGCTGGACCGGATGCCTTGTCGTATTCGAACACGGGCCGACGGATGAGCTGCCGCGTGTACCACTCCGTGTTGAGCAGCGACGTGTTTGCGACAATGACGTCCTTGCGGATGCCGAGCACTTCCTGGGCGTACCAGAGCGGGAAGGTGTCGTTGTCGCCGACGGTGACGAGGATGCCGTAGGGCTCCACCGAGTTCAGCATGTCGACGGCGAAATCGGCCGTGTCGGTCTGCCCGCGGCGCGAGGCCGCGTCCCAGTTGCCGAGGATCGGCAGCAGGGCGAGCAGGAGGATCGGCGAGGCGATCATCCAGCTCCGGTTCGTCGGCAGGTCATAGCTCTCCGACCCGACCGTCACGCGCTCGCGCCCGAAGACCACCGCGATGCTCTCCCACAGATACACGAGCCCCAATGCCGCCCACACCGACCAGGCGGAGAAGCTCCACAGATAGAAGTAGTCGCGGTCGCGGACCTCGCGGTCGACCGTGCCGCCGAGCTCCGGTGCCTGCGAGGCGCCGTATTTGAAGTTCAGGTAGTAGATGAGCCCGAGCGTCAGCGTGAGCATCAGGGGCCCGAAGAACGCGAAGCTTCGGGGGTCGCGGCGATAGTGCACCCAGCCGCCCAGGATGCCGAGCAGCAGGAAGATGGCCGCGAGGCCGCCCTGCAGTCCGGGCTGCACGCCCTTGTAGTCACGCCACCACTGCCACTTGAAGTAGAGCCACCACATCCCGATCTGTGCCGAGAAGGGCGCCATCCGCTCGCTGACGTCCGGCTTGCCGTACTGTCCGCGATTGAAGTTGTACATGAAGGCGTCGTACGTGCCCTTCGACATCGTGCAGCTGAGCTCGAGGCCGTTGCGGCACGCCGTGGGCTCGCCTTCGTTGATGGCTGGGTTATACGCCGCGCGAATCGGCTGCGTCGCGAACGGCGTCACGCCGAGCGCCAGCGCGCCGGCGCAGGCCAGCACCAGCTTCCAGCGCAGGATCGTCTGCGGGCGCCGGAGGAGCACCGCGATGCCCGCCGCCGGCAGCACGAGAAAGCCGGCCATGTGGTTCGCGTAGCCGAGCCCGCAGAGGAAGGCGACGAGCACCAGCAGGCGGTCCGCCTTGTAGCCCTCGGGCTCATCGCACCAGCGCACGATCAGCCAGGAGCAGATCGCCATGCCCACGAGCGAGACCGTGTAGACCTTCTCGTTCACCACCGAATTGCTCCAGACGGTGAACGCCGTGGCGCCGATCAGCACCGCCAGCGCGCCGCCGGTGATCCGCTGCCAGCGCTTCTCGAACCAGCCCACCAGCACGCGCTCGGTGATCAGGAACCACATCCCGGCCGAGACGGCGCTGGAAAGCGCCGCCAGCAGGTTGATGCGCATGGCCACGTT
>JAYQOZ010000135.1:0-6658 GCA_038145035.1 Gemmatimonadaceae bacterium
GCCTCGAGCTTGGCCTTGACCGCGGCGGCCTCGTCCTTCGAGACACCGGCCTTCAGGGTCTGGGGCGCGCCGTCCACCATGTCCTTGGCCTCCTTGAGGCCGAGGCCGGTGAGCTCGCGCACCACCTTGATGACCTGGATCTTCTTGCCACCGGCCTCCTTGAGGATGACGTCGAACTCCGTCTGCTCCTCGGCGGCCGCGGCGCCACCACCCGCGCCACCCGCCGGGGCACCGGCAGCCACGGCAGCGATGGTCACGTTGAACTTCGTCTTGAACGCCTCGATAAGGTCCGCGAGCTCGATGACCGACATGTTGCCGATCGCCTCGAGGATCTCGTCCTTGCTCAGGGTCGCGTTAGCCATTGTTTCGTTCTCCAAAGGTGTTCCCCCAGGGATCCTGAGGGGCGTGTGATCAGGCAGACGCCTGGGGAAATTCAGTTCGAACCTTCGACCTGCGTCTTCCGCGCATTGAGCGCCAGCGCGAACATCATCAGCACGCTGTTGAACGTGCCGACGAGGATCGAAAGGGCTTCCTCGCGCGTCGGGAGCGACGCCAGCTTCCTGACCGTCGCCTCGTCGATGACGGCACCTTCATAGATGCCGCCCTTGATCGCAGGCTTCGAGTCGTGCTCCTTCGCGAAATCGCTCAGGAGCTTCGCGGCGCCGACGGCATCCTTCGCCACCACGACGCCGGTCGGACCCTTGAGCCTCGTGCCGGTCAGGCCGGCCTCGTTGACCGCACGCAGGGCGAGCGTGTTCTTGATGACCACGTACTCGACGCCGGCCTTGCGGAAACGGCGGCGGAGGGTGGTCATCGCCTTCACGTTGAGCCCGGTGAAGTCGGTATAGTAGACCGCGTCGGCGCCCTCGAGCTTCGACTTCAGCTCGGCGACGAGCTGTTCCTTATCGGATCGCTTCATCTGGGGTTACCGGTACGGGGTGGTATCGATGCGCAGGCCGGGCCCCATGGTGGAGCTGACCGCGACGGTCTTCACGTAGACACCCTTCGCCGCGGACGGCTTGGAGCGGATGATCTGGTCCATGAAGGCCGAGAAGTTGGTCTCCAGCGCGTCGAGCCCGAACGAGACCTTGCCGATGGCGGCCTGGACATTGCCGGCCTTGTCGACGCGGAACTCGATCTTGCCCGCCTTCGTCTCCTTCACCGCCTGGCCGACGTTGAAGGTCACCGTGCCGGCCTTCGGGTTCGGCATCAGGCCGCGGGGGCCGAGCACGCGCCCCAGCTGGCCGACCTGGCCCATCTGGTCCGGGGTGGCGATCATCACGTCGAAGTCGGTCCAGCCATCCTTGATCTTCTGGATGAACTCGGTGCCGACGAAATCGGCGCCGGCGGCCTCGGCCTCCTTCGCCTTGTCGCCGACCGCGATCACCAGCACGCGCACCGACTTACCGGTGCCGGCCGGCAGCACGACCGTCCCGCGGACGACCTGATCGGCATGGCGGGGGTCGACACCCAGGCGCACCGCCACGTCGACGGACTCGTCGAACTTGGCGAAGGCCGAGGACTTCACCGCCTCGAGGGCGGCCTTGGGGGTGTGCATCACGGCCGCGTCGATCTTGGCGGCGGCGGCACGGTACTTCTTGCCGTGCGTCTTCATCCCTTCACCTCCACACCCATCGACCGCGCGGCGCCGGCGATCATTGCCATCGCGCCCTCGAGCGAATCGGTGTTGAGGTCGGGCATCTTCATTTCGGCGATCTTCCGGACCTGCGCCTGGGTGATGGAGCCGACCTTGTTGCGGTTCGGCTGACCCGAGCCCTTCTCGATACCAGCTTCCCTCTTCACGAGAAACGCCGCAGGCGGCGTCTTCAGGATGAAGGTGAAGGACTTGTCGGCATAGATGGTGATCTCGACCGGCAGGATCGCATCCTGGCCCTGCGTCTTGGAGTTGAACTCCTTGCAGAACGCCATGATGTTGATGCCTTGCGGACCGAGAGCCGTACCGACCGGCGGGGCCGGATTCGCCTTGCCAGCAGGAATCTGCAGCTTGACGAAACCGGTGACCTTCTTGGCCATTACTGCCTCGCTAGGAACGTTGAGCGCCCGCGGGCGCGTCCGACGGTCGGACGGGCTGGCGCAGTGCGCTGACTCCCACGGTGAGTTTTGACGTCGTTGTGGTATCCGACGGTGCGCTCCTCGAGGCGGATGTCACTCACACCTCTGCCCCGCGCAGGGGCCTCAACTCAAACCGCGGACGAAGGACTGAGGTGGCGAAAGGCCGTACGGCCTCGCCGCTTCCGACATTCGTCTTCCGTCTTCCCTCGAATCGCTAGTGAGCCTTGAGCTGCAGGTAATCCAGCTCAACGCTGGTCGGCCTGCCGAACAGTGACACGCTCACCCGCACCTTTCCCTTATCCACCATCACGTCCTCGACCGTCCCGTTGAAATCCGAGAACGGGCCGTCCGTGATCGCCACGGCCTGGCCGACGAGGAACGGAATCTCCTCCTTCGGCGCGGCCACCTCTTCCTCGATCGCGATGCCCAGCAGGCGCTTCACTTCGTCGTCCCGCAGCGCCTGCGGCTCGCGCTCCTTCGTGCCGACGAACTTGATCACGCCCTGGATGGCGTTGATCTCATGCAGCGTGTCCTCCGACAGGGCCATCTCCACGAGCACATAGCCCGGGTAGACCTTCCGGTCGACGGTGACCTTCTTGCCGTTCTTGATCTCGACCACCTGCTCGGTCGGGACCAGCGCCTGCCGGATGCGCCGCTCCTCGGCCGCCACCGTATCCGCGTCGATCTTCCGCTGGATCAGGGTGCGCACCTTGTTCTCGTGACCACTCGTGGTCTGGACGGCGTACCAGCGATGGGTCACGGGATCAGGCTCCGAACAGCGACGGGATGCCGCGGACCAGCACGGCCTGCAGGATCAGGTCGAGCAGCCAGATCAGCCCGCCGACGAACAGCGACAGCACGATCACGCCGATCGAGAGCTGACGCACCTGATCGCGCTCGGGCCAGGTCACCTTCTTCATCTCGGAGACCACGTCGTTCCAGAACGTGACCATCCGCCTGGGAAGGCTGGGCTGCGTGGCGACTACCTCGCCGGCCACTTACTTCGTCTCCTTGTGGAGCTGGTGCTTGTTGCACCGCGGGCAGTACTTCTTCCACTCGACGCGCTCGGGGTGCAGGCGCTTGTTCTTGGTGGTGAAGTAGTTGCGGTTCTTGCACTCACTGCACGCGAGGATGATCTTGTCGCGCGGCATGGCTCACTCTCGGGTCTGGCGGTTCGCAGCCGCGTCCTGACGCGGACGCGGCGGGCCACCTTGCCCCCAATTGGGCGCAAG
Source organism: Gemmatimonadaceae bacterium (assembly GCA_038145035.1). Taxonomy (GTDB): domain Bacteria; phylum Gemmatimonadota; class Gemmatimonadetes; order Gemmatimonadales; family Gemmatimonadaceae; genus Pseudogemmatithrix. Next base: position 3,306 of record JAYQOZ010000135.1, read on the forward strand.
GCGGCGAGCCTTGAAAGGTAGACGGGCTGATGGGCGCTTGCAAGTCCCGGTCCAGACAGGGTTTCGGGCTCCCCGGCAGGCTCCCGCCTCGCCCAGACGGGTCCGTTCTCATCGTTGAGAACGGAAGCTGCAGGCCTCCGTGGCACGGAGGGGTCCCGGGGGGAGGCACGCCCGAAAAAGGAACGGGCGGACCGCATGGCCCGCCCTCCTTCCATCTTCGACCTTGCACCCATGGAAAGCACGCAACCGGGATCGAACCGGTGACCTCATCCTTACCAAGGATGTGCTCTACCGACTGAGCTATGCGTGCAGCCTTGGTCCTCCGTCCTTCGACCTTCGTCCTACGCAGAGCGGGAGACGGGGCTCGAACCCGCGACATCAAGCTTGGAAGGCTTGCGCTCTACCAGCTGAGCTACTCCCGCATCACACCCGACGTCCACACCCTGCCCAACCCCGACGTAGGCCGGCGAGACCCAGCTCGCCACTCCACTCCCACCTTCGTCCTTCAACCTGCGTCCTTCTTGTCGATGGTGGGGGAAGGATTCGAACCTTCGAAGGCATAAGCCGGCAGATTTACAGTCTGCTCCCGTTGGCCACTTGGGTACCCCACCCAATCGCGTCGACCATCGCGCCCAGACCTTCCGGCAAGAGCTGACGGCGAGGATCGAACTCGCGACCGCCCGATTACAAATCGGGTGCTCTACCAGCTGAGCTACGTCAGCGAACCTTTCCCTCTGCGAGCAAGGGAAGATAGTTGGCCCAATGACGCATTTCAATCGGGGCCCGACGGAGGACAGGCGGCGCGAGGCCGCACGGCCTCGCCTCGTTCACCGGTTCCCGGTCAGCGTTTCTTCCAGCGCGTCCCCTGCGGCGTATCCTCGATCACCACGCCCTTCCCATCGAGCGCCGCGCGGATCGCGTCCGCGGCCGCGAAGTCGCGACGACCCCGCGCCTCCCTCCGCGCCGTGAGCTGGGCCTCCACCCAGGCCGCCAGTTCGCCATCGGCTTCCACGGGCGCCGGGACCAGGTCGAGGATGCCATCGACCATCGCGAACACGTCGCGGGCGCGGCGCAGTGCCGCCGGGTCCGCCCCCCCCGCGTCCAGCTCCTTGTTTGCCGCGCGCACGAACTCGAACAGCGCCGCCATCGCCTCGGGGGCATTGAGATCGTCGAACAGCGCCGCACGCACTTCCGTCTCCAGCCGATCCGCCGCGTCCTCGAGGCCACGCGTGCCGCCCCTGGCGCCGGCGAGCCGCTCCGCAAAGTCGCCGATGCGTCGCACCGCCTCCATCGACCCCTCAAGCGCATCGCCCGAGAGATTGAGCTGCTTGCGGTAGTGCGTGCTGAAGACGAAGTGGCGCACCGCCGGTCCGACGATGCCGGCTTCCCTGAGCCCCTCGACGCCCTGCACGTTGCCCACGCGCTTCGCCATCTTCGCACCGTCCGTGAGCAGGAACTCCCCGTGGCACCAGCAGCGGGCAAACTCCTGGCCCGTCGCCGCCTCGCTCTGCGCGATTTCGTCCTCGTGGTGCGGGAACACGAGGTCGATGCCACCGCAGTGCAGGTCCAGCGTCTCGCCGAGGATGCTCATCGCCATCGCCGAGCACTCGAGGTGCCAGCCGGGACGGCCACGGCCCCAGGGGGAATCCCAGGCCGCGCCCGAGGCCTCGTCCTCCGGCTTCGCGGACTTCCAGAGGGCGAAGTCCTGCGCGTTCTCCTTCGAATAGTCGTCCTGCGCCACGCGCGCGCCGCTCTGGATCTCCCGCGTGTCCAGCCGCGAGAGCCTGCCGTAGCCCGCGAACTTGCCGATCGCGAAGTACACGCTCCTGTCCTCGGCGACGTAGGCCACGCCATTCGCGATCAGGCGCTCGACCAGGGCGATCATCTGCGCGATGAAGTCCGTCGCGCGCGGGTAGTGCTCCGCGTCCTCGATGCGCAGGTACTTCCGGTCGGCGTGAAAGGTCTCGACGATCGGATTCGTGACCTCGGTGATGGTCTTCCCCTGCTGCGCGGCGCGGACGATGATCTTGTCGTCCACGTCGGTCAGGTTCATTACCTGCTCCACCTTCCAGCCGCGCAGCCGCAGCACGCGCCGCAGCAGGTCCTCGAAGAGGAAGGTGCGGAAGTTGCCGAGGTGGGCCGGGTTATAGACCGTCGGACCGCAAGTATAGAGCCGCACGGTGTCACCGTCCGCCGGGGCGAAGGGCTCGACCTGCCGCGTCATCGTGTTGTAGAGGCGAAACTCCGGCATCAGGGAAAGCTACGGAGTCGGTTCTCCCGGCGGCAACGGCGGAGGCGCGAGGGATTCCGCTGGCAAACCACCGGCTGCGGCCCGTGGCCGCGGCGGGATTGCCTCCTCCGCGACCCGCGAGCCCCGGACCTCCACGCCGGCATCCCGGCAGACGGCAAGCACGGCCTCCGGCGAGAGATCTGCCAGCGGCACGCGCACCCGCCGCCCGCGCCGCACCACGCTCGGCAGGCGCGCGGCCAGCCTCCGCAAGGCATCATCCGGGCTCGTGACCTGCAGCTCAAGCACCGACCGACGCGGCGGACCGGCATTCACCATCACGCCGCCGTTGAGCAGGACGACGCGGTCGGCGGTGCCCTGCCCGCCACAGGCCTCCGGCGTGCGCCCGGTGACGACGATGGCGAGCCCTCGGCCCGCCAGGCGATGCAATAGCGAGACGCCCGTGCGGCGTTCGACAGGCCCGCAGTAGGCGAAGGGCTCCTCGATGCAGAGCAGACGCGGCCGGGCGAGCAACGCCTGCGCGATGGTGACGCGCAGCTGGTCGAGCGGTCCCAGCGCCCCGAGCCGCACCCGCGACATGCCGAACAGGCCAACCTCACGCATCAGCGGCACGTAGCGCGTCGGCGCGGGCAGGGCGTCGTCGCGCAGGGCCAGCACATCGGCGTGAAAGGCCAGCGCCTGGCGCACGGTGAGGAATCCGTATTCCCAGGGCCGGGGGCCGATCACCTGCGGGCGCGCGGCCGCGGGATCCGGCCCGCCACACCAGCGCACGAGGCCGGTCGTGGGCGGCACCGTCCCGGCGGCGAGCATGGCGAACGTGCTCTTGCCGCAGCCCGCCGGCCCGCCGACCGCCAGCAGTTCACCGGCGACGAGCGAGACGGAACAGGGCGCGAGCCCGACCACCTGCCGGGCCGTACCGAGGGCGCCGGGCCGCCAGCTGCGGCCGGCGGCGAGGAACTGGAGCAGGGGAGGCAGAGGCACGGGCGGATACTGCAAGCGGTCGCGTGCCCGCACGCGACCGCTTTCGCCCCGCAGGCCTCACCACCCCGCGAGAACCCCCGCTACTTCCCCACCTACAGCTCCCCGGCCACGGTCACCACGCCCG
>JAYQOZ010000136.1:0-3855 GCA_038145035.1 Gemmatimonadaceae bacterium
CGCGGCGGCGGCGCGCGCCCGGGGGCGGCGAGGACGAGGCCCGCCAGCGCCGCGCGCCGCATCACATCTTCTTGAGGTGGCGGCCCACGGAGACTGCGCTCGCGACGGTACCCAGCAGCGCGCCGCAGGCAACGCCAGCGACGGCCAGCAGCGGATCGAAGTACGTCACCTGCATCACGTAGCGACCCGAGACCTCGAAGGCCACCCAGGTGAGCACCAGGGCCAGCCCGCCGCCGAGCAGGCCCTTCAGCAGGCCCTCAATCAGGAATGGCGCGCGGATGAACCCGTCGGTGGCGCCGACGAGCCGCATGATCGCGATCTCGCGCGCCCGCGCGAGCACGGCCATGCGGATGGTGGAACCGATGATGATCATGGCGACCAGCGCGAAGGCGGCCCCCAGGGCGATGCCGGCGCCGGTGGCGATGTTCCGCAGGCGGTACAGGTTCTCCACCCACTCCTGGCCGTAGCGCACGTCGTCGATGAAGTCGTACATCTCGAGGCGCTTCGCCACCGCCTCGACGGACGCCGGATCCCGCATGCCTGGCTTGAGCCGCACCTCGATGCTGGCCGGCAGCAGGCCCGACTCGAAGATGTCCTCGAACTCGCGCAGTTCGCGCCGCGCGCGCTCGAGCGCCTGGGCCTCGGTGACGAGGCGCACGCTCTGCACCTCGGGGAAGAGCTGCACGTCGCCGACCACGGCGCTGGTGGCCTCGGGCGGCGTGCCGGCGGCGACGAAGCCACGGACCTCCACGCGGTCCTCCACCTGCTGGAGCGCGTTCCGGAGGTTGAGCGCCACCAGGCCGAAGAGCCCGAAGGCGAACAGGGAGAACGCGATGGTCGTGATGGACAGGGCGCTCAGGACCGGCGCGCGCCGGAAGGCGCGGAACGCTTCGCGGAAGGCGAGGCTCATGCGTCGGCCCCCGCATCATCGGCGGCGGAGTCGAACACCAGGCGCCCCTTGTTCATCTCGAGCGTGCGGTAGGCCACGCTGCGCACGAGGTCGAGGTCGTGGGTGGCCATCAGCACCGCGGTGCCCGAGGCGTTGATGTCGCGCAGCAGCTGGAAGATGCCGCGCGAGGCGCGCTCGTCGAGGTTGCCCGTGGGTTCGTCGGCCAGCAGCACCACGGGATCGTTCACCAGCGCCCGCGCAATGGCCACGCGCTGCTGCTCGCCGCCGGAGAGTTCGTGGGGCAGGGCCTGGGCCTTGGCGGCCAGTCCGACCTGCGTGAGCACCCGCGCCACCTTCGCGGGAATGCTGGTGGCGGCGGTACCGGTCACCTCCAGTGCGAAGGCCACGTTCTGCTCGGCGGTGCGGTCCTCAAGCAGCCGGAAGTCCTGGAAGACCACGCCGAGGCGACGCCGAAGGCGCGGGATCTCGCGCCGCGAGAGCGTCACCGAGCTCCTGCCGTCCACCCGCACCTCGCCCGAGGTCGGCTTCTCCTCGACGAACACGAGCTTGAGGATGGTGCTCTTGCCGGCGCCGCTGGGGCCCGTGAGGAAGGCGAACTCCCCGCGCCGCAGGTGGAACGTGACGTCCTCGAGCGCCGGCCCGCCGCGGGGATACTGCTTGGAGACCCTCGTGAAGCGGATCATCGACTACTTGAGGGCCTGCTCGAGATCTCCGATCAGGTCGTCCACGGCCTCGAGCCCGATGCTCAGGCGCAGGAAGCCGTCCGGAATCCCGATGCGGCCGCGCTCGGCCGCGGACATCGCGGCGTGCGAGGTGTAGCGCGGCTCGCTGACCAGCGTGTCCACGCCGCCCAGGCTCGGGGCGTGCGTGACCAGCCGCAGCTTCCGCAGGAACCGGTCGGCGGCCTTGCCGCCGCCCTTGAGTTCGAGCGCCAGCATGCCGCCGAACCCGTCCAGCACGGCCTTGGCCACGGCGTGGTCGGGGTGCGCTGGCAGGCCGGGGTAGTGCACGGCCACGATGTCCTTCCGCTTGCTGGCCCAGAGCGCGATCGCCATCGCGGACTCGTTGGCGCGCTGCACGCGCACGTCCAGCGTCTTCAGCCCGCGCTCCAGCAACCACAGCGCGAAGGGATCCGGGGTCTGGCCCCAGAGCATCTCCTTGTGCAGGACCTCCTCGACGTACGGCTCGGAGCCGCAGACGACGCCCGCCAGCACGTCGTGGTGCCCATTGAGGTACTTGGTGGCCGAGTGGATGACGACGTCGGCGCCGTGCTCGATGGGCCGGAAGTTCACCGGGCTCGCGAACGTGGAGTCCACCACGAGGGCAACGCCCGAGTTGCGGGTCACGGAGGCGATGGGCCGGATATCGAGCACGCGGCAGGTGGGGTTCACCGGCGACTCGACGAAGATGGCTCGCGTCTCCTTGCGCACGTGCCGGCGCCAGACGCGCGGCTCCCAGGGATCCACGAACTGCACGTCGATGCCCATCCGCGCGAACTCCTCGGTGAGCAGCCGGTGCGTGCCGCCGTAGATGTACTGTGAGCAGAGCAGGTGGTCGCCGGGGCGCAGCAGGGCCAGCAGCGCGCAGGCGGTGGCGGCCATCCCGCTGGAGAGCACCAGCGAGGCCTCGGCGCCGTCCAGCAGGGCGAGGCGCTTCTGCAGCCGGTCCGCGTTCGGCGTGTTGCCGTAGCGTGTGTAACGGAGGTTGTCGGTGGTGCCGATGGCCTGGACGTGGTTCACGCTCTGGACCAACGGCTCCACCACGGGCGAACCGGGCGGGTGGGGCTCGCGGGCGCCGTGGATGGCGAGCGTGGCGACGGCGGGAGGCTTCGGCTTGGGAGTCATCGCGCTCAGGCGAGGGTCGAGGTAAGGACCGGCCGGTGGTCGACGTCCATCTTCACCAGTCGCACGATTTCCGTGACCGCGAGGCCCGCGAGGTCACGGACGACGATGCCGCCCTTGGGCATCGACTCGTCGTACTGGATGGGCGCCAGCTCGTGGCGCCGCGGCCCGTAGACCCAGACGAGCTCGCCGTCCGCGATCAGCCGGCGAATGGCGTCGTCGGGCCGGATGCGCACGAGGGGGCCGCGCTCCGCGTCGCCGCGGCGACTGGACACGAAGCCCACGACCTGCAGGGGCAGGAACGCCCGCCCGATCACGCGACCGAGCCCAGCGGGACGAAGCGGTCCCGCTCCCGACGCAGCAGGCGGCGGCGGGCGAGGCTCTCCAGGATTGCGTCGCAGGCCTCGCCGGCCATCCCGGTACGCGCGGCCAGGCCGTCGGGCTGGGCCGCGCCGTACTGCATCACGTAATCCCAGCAACGGCGCTCGTCGTCGGTGACCGCGCCCACCAGTCGCACGATGCCGTCAGAGACCTGCACCACCAGCGCCAGGCCGTGGGCGCTCAGCACGCCCTCGATGATCTCCAGGTGATCCTCCGTCACGCCGTTGAACACCACGTACCCGTCGCGCGACGGATGGTCCGCCGTGAGGGGAATCATCAGCTTGCAGATGATCTCGTCGGCGCAGGACCGGTCGAGGACTCCGATATGCGTGAAGTCGAGGAAGACCACGGAGCCGTCGGCGAGGCCGGCGATCTGCCGCTCGATCACCGAGCGGACCTTCGCGCCCGTGTTGCGGGTGACGAGGTCCGTGTAGTCGCCAACGACGGAGTCGCGGAGGGCCGAGCGCACGTCGATGTGCGTCATGCGCCCTCCACCCGCTCGGGAATCACCATCTGGAGCTGCGCGCCCACGAAGGGCGTGAGGCCCTCCTCGCGCGCCGGCGAGCTGTCCCAGCTCGGCAGCAGGTTGATGCGCGCCGAGCCGCTGCGGATGCTCAGCTTGCCGTCGTGGCGGTGCACGTAGCCCTTGATGCCCTTGAGGCCCTGGCCGCGGCAGGGATATGTATTCCGGGTGTGGCGTTGCGTGAGGGAGTTGTGTAGATC
>JAYQOZ010000136.1:3865-6629 GCA_038145035.1 Gemmatimonadaceae bacterium
GGGCGGCCTCCAGCGCCTCGGCATCGCTCCAGCGGCCGCCCACCAGCGCCCGGGCCCGCGAGCCGTCCAGCGAGCGGCGGAAGCCCTGGCCGGCGTCGGCCACGGCAATCAACACCACCCAGCGGCCCACGCGGCGCTTGCGCCAGTCGTAGGCCTGCACCGCCACCCAGCCGCCGCGCTGTGCGTGCTCGACGATGTTCTGGCAGGCCTCGGAGAGCGACATCGCGAAGCCCATGGTCGAACGGGACTCCAGGTGCAGCTTGGTGGTGAGGATGTGCATGGCGCGGTCCTTCACGCGCTCCACCACGGCGTGCACGTCCTCGCTGCGGGCGATGGGCGTGACCTCGAGCACGGTGTCGCTGTCCTGCTGCACGCGCGGCCGCACCACGGTGCCGCGCATCGTGAACAGCTCCTCGGCATAGCGAAAGAACGAGGACCGGGACCAGTACGACTGGACGTTCTCGTCCGCGGGCGGCGCGAAGTCCGGCTTCTCGGCGCGCGACTGCGAGAGGCAGAGCAGCCCGGTGAGGCCGTAGGGCGTCGCGAAGCGGGTATGCCGGGCGTCGATCAGCAGCTTGGCATCGGGGGCGAGCGGGGCGACCTGTTCGAGCACCTGCTCGAAGGTCTGCTCATCCAGCGAGGCAGGCACGGTGATGACGGTCGTCACAGCGGGTGCAGCTCTCCCCTGAGGTGGTGGGCGAGGCCCGTGGCCCCGCGGTGGTCGACATTTCGCGCGGCGGCGTCGCAGGCACTGCGCATCGCCACGGACAATGTATCACCCGCGACGGAACGTGAGAAATACGTGGCACCCCACACGTCGCCGCAGCCGGTGGGGTCACCGGGGCCGTCGCCACGCGCCGGCGTGGAGGGAATCAGTGCCGTGCGCAGCGGCCGCCCCGGCCCTGCGTCCTCGAAATAGACGACTCCCCGCTTCCCCAAGGTCACGAAGAGGCGCCGGACGCCCGGCGCCCAGCGCCGTCACCGCGAGCGAGAGCGGGTCGGTTGCCAGCATCGCCACCTCGTCCTCGTTCACCTGCAGGACGTCGAAACAGGCGCACCAGGCCGCCACCTCGGGCAGGGGTCGCCAGGTCCGGAGCCCCGAGGGCTCCAGGCCGAGCGTGAGCGAGTGCAGGTCGCAGTAGATCGGCCCCTTGAAGTGCTGGCGGATCAGCCGTGCCGTCGCGAGGTCGAGCTCAAATCCACTGATGAAGTTGATGTACAGGGCGTCGAGGTCGCGCAGCAGGGGCTGCAGGCCGGCCCAGGTCCATCCGGGCACGCCGCCGGTCAGCACCTCGCTGCGGCGCTCGTCCGAGTGATAGCGCAGCTCCACCCGATTGTTGCGGTACGGCACCTCGATGGGCTGGGCATCGGGCGCCAGGCGCTGCAGCGTACGCAGGAACTGCCGGGCCTGCGGGGCGAGGTCGCTGCCCACCTTCACCAGCGGCACCAGCTCCCAGTCGTCAGGCAACGCGGCGTCACAGGCACTCAGGGCATAGGTGACGCCACCCCATTCCTCGAAGGGGGCGTTCCGCACGTCCCGCCCGTGGATGACATCCCAGACGAAGGTCCCGATGACGCCGAGCCGGCGCCGGGGTGGGACCGGGACGGCGTCGCTCACATCAGCCCTTCGGCCTGCGCGAAGGTGGCCACGGCGCCTACCACACCGGAGTTGGCCAGCGCGCCCGGGACGATGCGGCAGCTGTTGACCGCCGACTTGAACGCCCGGCGTCGCACCTCGGCGCGCAGTGGGTCGAACAACGCGTCGCCCGCGTGCGTCACGCCGCCGGCGAGCACCACAACCTCGGGATTGAAGATGTTGAGGAAGTTGGCCACACCGGTGCCGAGGAAACGCGCCGTGTCACGGACCACCTCGAGCGCGATGACATCTCCCAGGCGCGCGGCGTCGAAGACCGTCTCGGCGGTAATCTTCGAGAGGTCGCCGGCGACGATCTCGCGCATCCGGCTCGGTTCCCCACCCGCCAGGGCCTCGACGGCGCGCACGGCGATGGCCGGCCCCGAGGCGTAGGCCTCGAGGCACCCGTAGTTGCCGCAGCCGCAGCGGCGACCGTTGGAATCGATGGTGGTGTGGCCGAGTTCACCGGCGGCATCGCTGGCGCCGTGATAGAGCCGGCCGTCGAGGATCAGACCGCCGCCGATTCCAGTGCCGAGGGTGAGCCCAACGACCCGTCGTGCACCGCGGGCGGCACCCAGCCACCACTCGCCGAGCGTGGCGCAGTTGGCGTCGTTGTCCAGCGTCGCCTTGAGGCCGACCACCGAGGACACGCGGTCGCGCAGCGGGAAGTCCTGCCAGCCGAGATTTGGCGTCTCGATGACCACGCCGGTCCTGCGGTCCAGCGGACCCGGCGAGCCGATGCCGACCCCCAGAATCTGATTGCGGCGAGCACCGGTGGCCTGCAGGGTCTCCGCGATGACGCGCTCAACCTGCTCCACGATGCGACGCACGACGGCATCGGCGCCCTCCTGCGGGCGCGTGGGAACGGAGTGCATCCCGAATTGGCGCGAGCCGTCGGCGGTGAGGGCTCCAACCACGAGGTTGGTGCCGCCAAGGTCCACACCGACGATGAAACGATCGCGAGGGGCGGGGGAGGCCATGCCAAGAATGTAGCCGCACGTCGAACTGCTTGCCGTGCATCGCCTTGCGTTACGACACGGCGACCGGGCACCTTACGCGACCCCTTATGAAAGAATCCCAGAAGCGCGGGCCCGGCCTTGGCCCGGCCCGCCTCCCCCTCCGGGGGCGCGG
>JAYQOZ010000137.1:0-6587 GCA_038145035.1 Gemmatimonadaceae bacterium
GCCTAGAACAGGCTCACCTTCACGTTCAGGTACTTCTTCGGGTTCTTCCGGATGTCCGAGACCAGGCCCTGGACCTCGGTCACCGTGCTGTTCAGTCGGTCGTAGAGCTCCTTGTCGTGCAGGAGCTGCCCGGCCGTCCCCTGGCCGGCCTGCAGGTCGCCGACCACCTGGTCCAGGCGCGAGCTCACCGAGTCCAGCCGCTTGAAGAGCGAGTCGTCCGTCAGGAGCTTCCCGGCGGTGCCCTCTCCCTTGTTCAGGCGCGCGGTCAGCGTATCGAGGTTGGCGGTCGTGCCTTTGAGGGACGTCGACAGCTCGTCGCTGGCCAGCAGCTGCCCGAGCGTTCCCTTGCCGGCCCGCAGGTCGGCCGTGATGCCCTCCAGGTTCTTGAGCGACCCCTCGAGGGACCGCGCCATGGCGGGGTCCTTCATCAGCTGGCCGAGCGACCCCTTGCCCTTGTTGAGCGTGTCCGTCACCGTGTTGAGGCTCGCGAGCAGCGTGTTCAGCTCGGCGTACAGATCCTCGTCCGTGAACAGCTTGCCGACGGTGCCCTTGCCCTTGCTGATGTCCTCCAGGAGGGCCGTCGCCGCGTCGATGCCCTCGCCCGCGCGGCTGGCCACGTCCGTGATGGACCCTTCCGCCGGACCCGTGCGGACGTAGCCGTTGTCCGGAATCGGCGTGCCCTTGCTGACCGGCACGATATCCACGGCCGACTCGCCGAGCAGGGACACCGAGCCGAGGGAGGCCACCGACCGATCCGTGATGCGCGGCCGCATGTCCTCGGTGATCTCCATGATCACCTCCACCTGATCCGCCTTGAAGGCAATCCCTGTCACCGTCCCCGTCTCGACGCCGGCCACGCGGACCGGCGCGCCGGTCGTGAGGCCGGCAATGTCGTCGAACATCGCCTTGACGGTGTAGCGCTGCCAGGGGAAGCCGGCGTCGCCACCCAGCAGGAAGATGACCATGGCCGCAATGGCAATCGCGACGATCGAGACAATCCCGATCTTCAGCTCGGCCCAGGCCAGGGAGCGGGTACGTGGCATGTCAGGTCCTCAGTTCAGGAACGTCGTGATGTACGGATCGCGCGACGCGCGGAGTTCGCGGGCGTTGCCCTCGAAGTGGACGACCCCTTCCTTCAGCATCATGAACTCCGCTTCCTCCAGCTTGGCCTCGCTGGCCCGCCGGAAGGCCACGCCGGCCGGGTCCTGCACCGCCTCGTAGTCGGCCACGAAGAACGCATCCCGCAACTGGTGGGTCACCAGCACCGAGGTCACGTTCTCCAGATCCCGCAGCTTGACGATCTCCTCGTCCACCGCCGTGGCGGTGATCGGATCCAGGCCCGTCGTGGGTTCATCGTAAAGCAGGATCCGCGGCTTCACCGTCATCGCCCGCGCGATCGCCACGCGGCGCCGCTGCCCGCCGGACAGCTCCGAGGGCATCCGGTCGGCGAACGCCTCCAGGCCGACAAACCCGAGGACTTCCTCGACTCGCCGCCGCACGGCGTCCAGCGGCTGGGTGGTCTGCTCGTACAGCTTGTATCCCACGTTCTCGCCGACGGTCAGCGAGTCGAAGAGGGCGCCTTCCTGGAACACCATGCCCAGGTCGGTCCGGACCTCCATCATCTCCGTTTCGGAGAGGCGGTCGACGCGCCGGCCCCGGATCCACACTTCCCCGCCGTCCGGCTTGAGGAGCCCGACAATCAGCTTCAGGATCGTCGACTTCCCGGAGCCGCTGGCGCCCAGCAGGATCTTCGTGTGCCCCTCGGAGATCGTGAAACTGACCTCCCGCAGCACTACCTTCTCGTCGAAGGCCAGGGTGACCCGGTCGAACACCACCATCGGCGGCTCGTCCGCCACGGCGGCCGCGATGGCTCCGGCGGCGGAGGCAACCTGCGGCATCAATACATCACCGTGAACAGGAGCCTCGTGACGAAGAAGTCGACGGCGATCACCATCACGGACGAGGCCACGACGGCGTTGGTCGTCGACCGGCCCACGCCCTGGGTGCCACCCTTCGTGTTCAGGCCCACGTAGCACCCGATGCTGACGATGACGAACCCGAGGGCGAACGGCTTGATGAGGCCCATCCACGCGTCCTCCATGTAGAGTCCCTCGGTGATCGACTTCCAGTAGAGGCTCGACGCCACGCGCAGCTGGAACACCGCCACCAGCCACCCGCCGACGATACCCACCGCGTCGGCGATGACCGTCAGGACCGGCGCCATCAGGGTGCCTGCCAGGATCCTCGGCACCACCAGCTTGCGGATGGGGTCCGTCCCCAGAGCCCGCAGGGCGCTCACCTGGTCGGTCACCACCATCGACCCGAGTTCGGCGGCAATGCCCGACCCGACCCGGCCGGCCAGCATCAGGCCGGTGAGCACCGGGCCCAGTTCCTTGATCATCGAGGCGCTGATGAGGCGCCCCACGAGCGGGCGGGCGCCGAACTGATCCATCGTCATGCCCGACTGCAGGGCCAGCACTGCGCCGGTGAAGAACCCGGTCAGCAGGACGACGGTCAGGGAGCCAATCCCGATGGCATCCAGCTGCTCCACCAGGTCGTGCCCGTAGAACGGGCGGCTGAACGTGCCGCGGATGGCCGCGCCGCACAGCTGCACGTAGGCCTGGACCTCGGCCACCATGGATTTGAGGACGCGTGTCAGCACGGATGTCCCAGCACCCTACGCCCCGGACGGACCGGACACCACGCCCAGGTCCCGGGTACGCAGACCCTTGAGGATATCCCGGAGCGAGGCCGCCTTCTCGAACTCCAGGTTGGCCGCCGCGGCCTTCATGGCCCGTTCCACCTCGCGAATGCGGGCGTCCAGCTCCGCCCGGGAGTGGAACACCTCCCCCGGGTCCTCGGGGACGTCCACGGCGGAGAAATCGCGGTCGTAGACGCTCAGGCGGGACTCGTCGATGCCCCTGACCACCGACTGCGGCGTGATGCCGTGCTCGGCGTTGTAGGCGGCCTGCGCCGTCCGGCGGCGCTCGGTCTCCGCCAGGCACTGCCGCATCGAGTCGGTCACCGTGTTGGCGTACATGATGACGCGGCCGTCGACGTGGCGGGCCGCCCGGCCGGAGGTCTGAATGAGGGACCCGGCCGACCGCAGGAACCCCTCCTTGTCGGCATCGAGGATGGCGACGAGCGACACCTCGGGCAGGTCCAGGCCCTCCCGCAGCAGGTTGATGCCGACCAGCACGTCGAACACGCCCTTGCGGAGGTCCCGCAGGATGTCCACGCGCTCCAGGGCGTCGATATCCGAATGCAGGTAGCGGACCTTGACCCCCAGCTCCTGGAAGTAGGACGTCAGGTCCTCGGCCATCCGCTTGGTCAGCGTCGTGACGAGCACCCGTTCCCGCTTCGCCACCCGCGCCCGGATCTCCCCGAGCAGGTCGTCCACCTGCCCGGTGACGGGGCGCACGTCGATGGGCGGGTCCATCAGGCCCGTCGGCCGGATGATCTGCTCCACCACCGCGCCATGGCACTTCGTCAGCTCGTACGGGCCCGGCGTGGCGGACACGAACAGGACCTGGCCGACGCGGGCCTCCCACTCCCCGAAGTTCAGGGGCCGGTTGTCCAGGGCGGACGGCAGGCGGAAGCCATAGGAGACCAAGACCTCCTTGCGGGACCGGTCCCCGCCGTACATGCCGCGGATCTGCGGCACGGTCTGGTGGCTTTCGTCGATCACCACCACGGCGTCCGACGGCAGGTAGTCCAGGAGCGTCGGCGGCGGCTCGCCGGCGGCACGGCCTGTCAGGTGACGCGAGTAGTTCTCGATACCGTGGCAGTAGCCGATCTCCCGGATCATCTCCAAGTCGAACATCGTGCGCTGGTGGAGCCGCTGCGCCTCGAGCAGCTTGCCCTCCCGCTCGAGGTCCGTCCGCCGCTCTTCCAGCTCCGCCGTGATCGTCTCCACCGCCCGCTTCGTGTGCTCCCGCGAGGTGACAAAGTGCGACTTCGGATAGACGGCGACCTTCTCGAGCGACCGGATCGACTTGCCCGTCACCGGGTCGAAGACCACCAGCTCGTCGATCTCGTCCCCGAACAGGCCAATCCGGACGCCCCGCTCCTCGTAGGAGGGAAACACCTCGACGACATCCCCCCGCACCCGGAAGGTGCCGCGCCCGAACTCCGTGTCGTTGCGCTCGTACTGGATGTCCACCAGCTTCCGGAGGATGTCGTCCCGGCTGATGCGCTGGCCGACGTCCAGCGGCAGCAGCATGCCGTAGTAGGCCTCCGGCGACCCGAGGCCGTAGATGCAGGAGACGCTCGCGACGATGATCACGTCCCGACGCTCGAAGAGCGACCGCGTTGCGGAGAGCCGCATCCGGTCGATCTCCTCGTTGATGGTGGCTTCCTTCTCGATGTAGGAGTCCGTGGACGGGACGTAGGCCTCAGGCTGGTAGTAGTCGTAGTAGCTGACGAAGTACTCGACGGCGTTGTGCGGAAAGAACCGCCGCAGTTCCTGGAACAGCTGCGCCGCCAGCGTCTTGTTGTGCGCCATCACCAGGGCCGGCCGGTTCACGGCCGCCAGGACATGGGCCACCGTGAAGGTCTTGCCAGACCCGGTGACGCCCAGCAGCGTCTGGTGAGGGTCTCCCCGCCGCAGGCCCTCGACCAATTCGGGGACCGCGTGGACCTGGTCCCCGCGGAGGTCGTAGTCGCTGACGAGTTCGAAGGTTCCCTGACTGAGAGGCATCGCGCACCGGCGGGCCCGTCGCGGACCCTCCCGAACACACGATCCTACCCTTGGCGGGACGGGATCATGCGTGATAATCGAAGTTCGCGATGCGTTGCCTCGCCGTCTGCCAGAACGAGATCGTCATCCGCATGCTCAACGAGGCGCTGGGCACCGGCTACGACCTCGAGTTCCTCGTGCGTGGGGCCGCCATGGCGCGCAAGCTGCGCCAGGCGGGCTTCCCGGTCACCGTCGGGGACCCGGAGCGCACCTCGCTCTACCTGAAGGCCGACCTCCGGCCCGGCACGGCCGTCATCGTGGAGGACGACGGGCACCAGCGCCTCGTGCCCATCATCGAGGCCGCCCACAACGCGGGAGGCACGCTCGTCTACGTGCTCGGGTCCTCCGGCGGTCCGGCCGCCCACCGACGCGAGGAGCAGCTCAAGAAGCACTTCCCCGACGTCAGCTACCTGACCCCCGGGGAGCTATTCGGGTCCGCGCTGGCCACCGAGTTCAGCCGCTCCCTCACCCGCCTCCGCGTCCAGCAGTACCGGAACTACTTCGACGACGCCCAGCGCGTCCTCATCCTGCTCCACAACGATCCGGACCCGGACGCGATGGCCAGCGGCCTGGCGCTCCGCGCCGCCCTGCGGCGCACCCGCGCCACCGCCAAGATCGGCGCCTTCAAGGGCGTGACCCGGCCCGAGAACCTCCGGATGCAGCAGATGCTGGACATCCATGTGGAGCCGGTGACCGCGGAGACGCTGGGCAACTACGACCGGATCGCCATGGTGGACGTGCAGCCCGCCTACTTCGGCGACAAGGTGGGCCACGTGGACCTGGTGATCGACCACCACCCCGAGCAGCCCGGCTACCGGCCCGTCTTCAAGGACGTGCGGACCGACTACGGCTCCACCTGCACCATCCTCACCGAACACCTGCGGGCCGTGGACGAGAAGATCTCGGAGCGCACCGCCACGGCGATGCTCTACGCGATCAAGAGCGACACGCTGTTCTTCAACCGGCAGACCAGCCGCGTGGACGTAGAGGCGTTCTCCTACCTCTACCCGCTTGCGGACGCGACGCTCGTGGGCAAGATGGAGGGCGCCGAGATCACCCTCGAGCGGCTTGACTTCATCGTCGCCGCCCGCAACACCGGGCACCTGGCCCACGAGGTGTTCTGTGCCTTCCTTGGCGAGGCGCCCCGGGACGACATCGTCCCCTACGTGGCGGACTTCTTCCTCCAACTGGAGGAGACCCGCTGGACCGTGATTGGCGCCAAGGTCGGGGATTCCATCAGCATCTCCGTCCGGAACCTCGGCTACACCCGGAACGCCGGTGAGTTCGTGAAGCAGGCCTTCGGCGGGATCGGCAGCGCCGGCGGCCACCGCGCGATGGCCAAGGCCGTGATTCCCGTGTCGAAGTACATCGCCACCTACGGGTCGCTGGACCCGGCGGGCGTGACCGCCCGGTTCGATCACCTGATGAAGCACTTCCTCCGGAACCAGCCTGAGAAGAAGGCGCGGTAGGCCTTGCCGCGTTGCGGCCATGGGGCTAGATTGAAGCCATGACCATCGCGTTCGATCTCCCGCCCGCTCAGGCCGACCGGCTGCGCCAGCAGGCCGAGCGCCTGGGCATCGCGCCATCGGAACTGGCGAGGGCCGCCGTGTCCGATCTGCTCGCCGAACCGACCAACGACTTCCAGCAGGCCGCCGAGCGCATTCTCAAGAAGAACGCCGAGCTCTATCGCCGGCTTGCGTGATGCGGCACCTCACGCTCGGTGAGGTCGTTCGACTTCACCAGCAGTTGCTGGAACAATCCGGCGGCGGCACCGGTATCCGTGACGTCAGCCTCCTGGAGTCTGCGCTGGCACAGCCCAGGGCGACGTTTGGCGGTGCCGACCTGCATC
>JAYQOZ010000138.1:0-6554 GCA_038145035.1 Gemmatimonadaceae bacterium
CGCGAGCATCTCGCGCCGCTGCTGCGCGAGGCAAGGGGCCGGTGCTCGGCGGCTACATCGGCTCCACCAAGGCCGGCGTGACCACGACGCTGGGCCGCGGCGGCTCGGACTTCTCCGCCTCACTCCTCGGCGCGGCCATGGAAGCCGAGGCCATCGAGATCTGGACCGACGTGGACGGGATGCTTACCGCCGACCCGCGCGTGGTACCGGACGCCCAGCTCATCGGGCATATCCGGTTCGACGAAGCGGCCGAGCTCGCGAACTTCGGCGCCAAGGTGCTGCACCCGAGCACCATCACGCCGGCGGTCAAGCGCGGGATTCCAGTGTTCATCTTCAACTCGCGTCGGCCGGAGGGCACGGGCACGCGCATCACCTTCGACGCGCCGCGCGCCCCGGTGCGCGCCATCGCCGGCAAGACGCGCACCGTGGTGGTGAAGATCCGCTCGCCGCGCATGCTGGCCACGCCCGGCGCGCTCCGCGCCATCTTCGAGGTGTTCGAGCGCAACCGCACCTCGGTCGATGTTGTCGCGACCTCTGAAGTCAGCGTCAGTGTGACGGTGGACGACGACTTGCACCTCGAGGCCGTGGTCGCGCAGCTCGCCGCGTTCGGCGACGTGTCCGTGGAGCGGCACCGCGGCATCGTGGCGCTGGTCGGGGCAGGGCTGGGCGAGAGCACCGAGACGATGGCGCGCGCCCTCACGGCCCTCGGCGACCTGCGGCTGCACATGGTCTCGCTCAGCGCCACCGGCATCAACCTCACGCTGATCGTGGACGGCGAGCTCGTGCACGAGGCGATGCGTCGGTTGCACGCGGCCTTCTTCGCGGTCGGCGACGCCGCCGCGGCCTGACGATTCCCACCTCCGGAGCCACACCGTGACCAGCATTGCGATCCTGGGCGCAGGAAAGATGGGGACGCTGCTGGCGTTGCTGGCGCCGTCGAGCGACTGCACGGTCGTGGCGCAGCTCGATGCCCCGGACACGGTGTCGGGCATCAGGGCCGCCCAACTGAACGGCGCCGACGTCGCGATCGAGTTCACGGTGCCCAGCGAGGCCGCGCGGCTGGTGCGCGCCTGTGCGGCACTCGGCGTGCCGGTGGTGAGCGGGACCACCGGCTGGGACGCGGACCGCGCGGCGGTGGAGTCCGAGGTGCGCGCATCGAAGGGCGCGCTGCTCTGGGCACCGAACTTCGCGCTGGGCGTGCATCTCTTCGCCAAGGTGGTCGAGGAGGCCGCGCGCCGCTTCGCGCACGCGGGTGCCGGGTTCGATGTGGCGCTGCTGGATACGCACCACCGGCAGAAGCTCGATGCCCCGAGCGGCACGGGCCGGATGCTCGCCGAGCGGGCCGAGCGTGCCGGGGGGCGTGCGGTGCCGGTGACGAGCGTGCGCACGGGCCATGTGCCGGGCACGCACGAACTGATCTTCGACGCCGCCTTCGAGCAGGTACGGTTGGTGCACGAGGCCCGCGACCGCCGCGTGTTCGCGGCGGGGGCGCTGGCGGCCGCGCGCTGGCTGGCCGGCCGGCAGGGCGTGTTTACGCTGGACGACTTCCTGGGAGACGTGACCGGATGACTGCGATGCTGAAGGGCGCCATCACCGCCATCGTGACGCCGTTCAAGGCGGCTGGTTCCGTCGACGAGGCAGCCCTGGGCGCCTTCGTCGAGTGGCAGGTCGCCGAGGGCATCCACGGCCTCGTGCCCGTGGGATCCACGGGAGAGGCGGTGACGCTCTCGCCAGCCGAGCGCGAGCGCGTGCTGCGCATCACCGCGGAGCGGTCCGGCGGCCGAGTGCCGGTGATTGCCGGCGCGGGCTCGAATGACACGGCGGCGGCCATCGAGGCCTCGAAGGTGCTCGGCAGGGCCGGCGCGACGCACCTGCTGCACGTCTCGCCGATGTACAACAAGCCACCGCAGCGCGGCATCGTGGCGCACTTTACCGCCATCGCCGATGCCTCGCCGCTGCCGGTGGTGCTGTACAACGTACCGGGCCGAACCGGCAGCAACATGACGGCCGAGACCACGCTGGAGCTCGCGGAGCACCCGAACATCGTGGCGATGAAGGAAGCCTCGGGGAATACGGGGCAGATCGATGCGATCCTGCGCGGCCGCCCCGAGGGCTTCGGCGTGCTCTCCGGCGACGACGGCCTCACCCTGGCCGTGATGGCGGCCGGCAGCGATGGTGTCATCTCGGTGATCTCGAATGCGGTGCCCCGGCTCGTCGCGCAGCTCACCGACGCCCTGGCGAGGAGCGACCTCAAGACGGCGGCATTGATCCATCACCGGCTCTCGCCCCTCGTGGACGCGGCGTTCATCGAGAGCAACCCGATCCCGATCAAGGCCGGCATGGCCATGATGGGGAAGATGCAGAACGTGCTGCGTCTGCCACTGGTCCCGATGGATGCGAAGCACGAGGCCCGGATGCGTGCGGCGCTGCGCATCGCGGGTGTCTCGCTGTGAGCGCCACGGCCGAAGGGCTTGAAGCGCAGGTCGAGGCGCTGTTCCCGCTGGCGGCGGACCGGCTGCCGCGCGACGCCGAGGCGACGGTCCACGCGCTGCTCGGGGCCCTGGAGTCGGGGGTGCTGCGGTCCGCCGTGCGCGGCGCCGATGGCGAATGGCGCGCCGTCCCCTGGGTAAAGCGCGGCATCCTGCTCGGCTTCCGTGTCGGCCGGCTGGTGGAGATGTCGCCGCCGGACGCGGCGCTGCACTTCTTCGACAAGCACACCTATCCGACGCAGCGCTTCGAGGTCGCGCGCAACGTGCGCATCGTGCCAGGGGGGTCCTCGATCCGGCGCGGCGCGCACATCGCAGCGGGCGTGGTGGTGATGCCGCCGGCGTACGTGAACGTCGGCAGCCACGTCGGTGCCGGCACGATGATCGACTCGCACGCCCTCGTGGGCTCCTGCGCGCAGATCGGGGCGCGCGTGCACCTGAGTGCCGCGGCGCAGGTTGGCGGCGTGCTCGAGCCCATCAATGCCTCGCCGGTGGTGATCGAGGACGACGTGATCGTCGGCGGCAACTGCGGCGTCTATGAGGGCACCGTGGTGCGCGAGAAGGCCGTGCTGGCCGCGGGCGTGGTGCTGACGCGCGGGACGCCGGTGTTCGATCTCGTGAAGGAGACCGTGTACCGGGGCAACGCCGAGCGGCCGCTGGAGATCCCGGCCGGTGCGGTGGTGGTGCCGGGGGCGCGCGCCGTGAAGGGCGGCTTTGCGGAGGCTCAGGGGCTGTCGGTACAGACCCCGGTGATCGTGAAGTACCGCGACGAGAAGACCGATCTCGCCACCGCGCTCGAAGGCTGGCTGCGGTGAGGCTGCCGAGGCGCGAGGCGCCGACTGCGCCGCGCGGGGGCTCCGGCACGGCGTGGTGACCCGCATCCGCGTCCCCGGCGACAAGTCCATCTCCCATCGCGCCCTGATGCTGGCGGCGCTGGGCAGTGGTCGCTCGCGCATCCGCGGCCTGCTGCAGAGCGCCGACGTGCACTCCACCGCCGGCGTGCTGCGCAGCCTCGGCGTGCCGGTCCCGGTGCTGGAGACACCCGAGGTCGTGGTCGAGGGCGTCGGCCGTCGTGGGCTCTCCCAGCCGGCCGCGGACCTGGACTGCGGCAACAGCGGCACGACGGCGCGCCTGATGTCCGGCATCATCGCCGCCTCGCCCCTGGTCGCGCGCCTGGTGGGGGATGCGAGCCTGAGCCGGCGGCCGATGCGGCGGGTGGCCGCACCGCTCATGCAGATGGGCGCGACGGTCGAACTCCCGGAACAGGGTGGCCTGCCGATGACCATTCGCGGCGATCGCCTGCAGGGCATGACCTGGCACGGCGAGGTGGCCAGCGCGCAGGTGAAGAGCGCGATCCTGCTCGCAGGTCTCGTGGCGGATGTTCCGGTGGAGGTGCACGAGCCGGCACCGACGCGCGACCACACCGAGCGGATGATGCGGGCGCGCGGCGTGGATGTGCGCAGCGAGGGCCTGCTGGTGGCGCTGAATCCCAGCGCGCGATTGGAGGCCGCGGACGTGGACGTGCCTGGCGATCCGTCATCGGCGGCGTTCGTGGTCGGTCTGGCGGCGCTGCTCGGCATCGGGGTGCAGGTGGAGCACGTGGGCATCAATCCGGCGCGCATCGGGGCATTTCAGGCGCTGAGGCGCATGGGCGCCAGCCTCGAGTTCGTCGACGTCGCCGATCAGGGTGGCGAACCCGTGGCGACCATCGCCGGCGCCGGCGCCTCGGCGCTGCGCGGCGCGATCATGGCCCCCGCGGAGGTGCCCAGCCTGATCGACGAGCTGCCCTTGCTGGCCTGCGTGGCGGCGCGGGCCGAAGGTGAGACGCGCGTGACGGGAGCGGCGGAACTGCGTGTCAAGGAGAGCGATCGCATCCGGGCCGTGGTCGAGAACCTCCGGGCCATCGGCGCGGAGGCCGAGGAACTCCCCGACGGCTTCGTGGTGCGGGGCAGCGATCGCCCGCTGCGCGGCCGCGTCGTGACCCACGGGGACCACCGGATTGCGATGGCCTTCGGCGTGCTCGGCGCCGTGCCGGGCAACGCCGTCGAGGTGGACGACCCTTCGTGTTGCGCCGTCAGTTGGCCAAGTTTCTGGGATGACCTGCATGCGATTGCCCGTGGCTGAACAACCGGAGCACAGCCGTGGCTGATCGGCGCCGTCCGCGCGTCGTGGCCATCGATGGCCCCGCCGCGTCCGGGAAATCGTCCACCGCGAAGCGGGTGGCGCGTGAGCTCGGATTGCGTCATGTGGATTCCGGCTCGCTCTATCGCGCCGCGACCGCGGCGATGCTGCGCGTGTCGCCCGATGGCGGCAGCTGGACCGAGGCGGCGGTGCTCGAGGCAGCGGCGGACATCCGGCTGCGGCCGGGTGACACGACCTTCCATCCGTACCTGCGCGGCGAGGACCTGGAGGACGAGCTCCGCGGCAAGGCCGTGACGGCACACGTTTCGCTCGTCGCGAAGATGCCCGCCGTGCGTGCCTGGGTGAATGCACAGGTGCAGAAGGCCGCCGAGGGGCATTCGGTCGTGGTGGACGGCCGCGACATGGGCACCGCCGTGTTTCCGAAGGCCCGCGTGAAGGTCTTTCTGGTCGCGGATCCCTGGGAGCGCGCACGGCGTCGGCTCATCCAGCGCCTGCAGCACGCACCGGACGACGCCGACATCGCAGCCGAGGTGGATGCCTTGGTGCGACGCGACGCCAGGGACGAGGCGCAGACGCAGCAGGCTGCCGACGCCATGCTCATCGACACCACGTTCCTGACGCAGGAGGAACAGGTGGAACGCATCGTCGCCCTCGCGCGCCGGGCCCTCCACGGCCGGCGCTCCCCCAACCGCTAGGCGATCTCCTCGCGGTTCAGCTCGAGGTCGTGGCGCTTGAGCCAGCCCGAGTACAGCGAGTCCTTTTCGTAGCGCCGCATCACGAGTTTGGTCACCACCACCGCGAGCATCAGCGGGAGCACCATCTCGAAGTCGTGCGTCATCTCGAACACGAGCAGGATGCCGGTGATCGGCGCGCCGGTGGCGCCGGCGACCATCGCGCCCATGCCGGCGAGCGAGTAGAGGGCCGGGTCCACCTGCGCGCCGGGAATGGCGGCCTGGACCAGTGCGCCGAAGGCACCGCCCGTGGCAGCGCCCACGAACAGCGCCGGCGTAAACACGCCCCCGGACCCGCCGGTGGTCAGCGTGAGCGAGGTGGCGAGGACCTTGGCGGCGGCCAGCGCAAACAGCGTCCACCACGGGAGCCGGCCGAAGAGGTCGAGCGGTGCGTTCAGATGCCCGTCGCCGGCCACGGCGCCCTGCGTGAAGAACACGATGATGCCGACCATCGCGCCACCGAGCCACGGGAGCCATTTCGGGTTGATGCGCCCGCTGCGCACGATCCCCTCGAACGAGAAGTACGTGCGGACGAACAGCGTCGCCATCAGCGCGCAGATGACGCCCAGCGCCGGCAGCAACACCGCCGCCTCGAACCCGCTCAGCTGGCCGAGCTCACCGGGCACCGGGAAGGCAGGACCCGCGCCAAAGAGGCCGCGGGCCACCACCGCGGCGACGACGGCCGCGACCACCACCGGCGAGAAGTAGCCACCGGCAAAGGTCCCGAGGATCTCCTCGAGCGCAAAGAAGGCCCCGGCCAGCGGGGCATTGAACGCGGCGGCGATGGCGCCCGCGGCGCCGCAGGCCACCAGCGTGCGCAGCCTGCCGGGCTTGAAGCGGAACATGCGCCCGAGCCAGGACCCCAGCGTGGCGCCGATCACGACCACCGGACCTTCCGCACCCGCCGAGCCACCGCCCCCGATCGTGATGGCCGAGGCCAGCGTGCGTCCGAGAGCGGGCCGTGGGGCGATGCGGCCCCCGCGATGTTCGACCGCGGCCTGGATGTCGGGCACGTTCATGCCGTCGTGGTCCCGGCCGATGGTGCGCATCGTCCAGGTGGCGGCGGCGAAGGTCACGCCGGTGACGATGGGCCGGAACGCCAGGAGGGTCAGTTCCGGCACGAGCAGTGGGGGCCAGGTGACGAAGGCCGCGTGCGCGATGGAGACGCCCTTGTAGAAGCCAAGGACGCCGAGGG
>JAYQOZ010000139.1:0-6551 GCA_038145035.1 Gemmatimonadaceae bacterium
ACCCGCAATTGGGCCTCAAAGGCCTCCGGAGCGCCGACCGCGGAAATTGCCATCACCCGCGTGCCACGGAGGGCTCCGAGCGCCAAGGGTTCACGCCTGCTGGCCGGATCGGCGCTTCGGAGCGGACCTGGCTTGAGGGCCAGCACCGCCGTGGGCGGCGCGCCGGCAAAGCCACTCCATTCCGCGGCCACTGCCTCGGCCTCGGCCAGCGTCGCCGACTTCCGCGTCACGACCAGGAACCCTGCCCGGCGTAGCGCTGCGCGTCCTTAGCGCAGCGGGCCCGCCCGAAGCAGCCGCCCGGCCCCGCCCTGTTCCGCCGCGACGAGCACCAGGTCGAGATCCCGCTGCACCCGGCGGTGCTGGAAAGCATCGTCCAGCACAATCATCGTCGCACCCGCCGCCACAGCCTCGCGCGCACCAGCCACACGGTCCGGATTGGTCACCACCGGTACGGCGGGATTGATCCGCGCGTGCACATAGCGCTCGTCGTCCCCGTACCCGCGCATCACGATGGCTGGCCGTGCCCCGGCAGCCTGCAGCTCGGCCGCCACCCAGGCGGACACCGGCGTCTTGCCCGTGCCGCCGACGCTGAGGTTCCCCACGCTGACCACCGGCACGCCCACGGCCTGCGAGTCCAGCACCCCGTGGTCGAAGAGGACGTTACGCAGGCCCGTCGCGGCGCCGAACACCCACGAGAGCGGCGACAGCACGAGGGCGCCGAGCCCATCGCGCGCCCACATCCGCTCCACCGCCCGACTCACGCGCCCATCCCCGGCGGGAGTGCCGGTCCGATGCGCTCGGCCAGCAGCGCGGCCTCCGACTCGTCCGCGGATCGAGCCACGAAGGGTTCGCCGTACGTGAGGGTGATCCGGGCGAACGGCTTCGGAATCGCAAAACGGTCCCAGCCCCTGGCGTACCAGGCCCTGTCGGCGTCGATGCGCATCGCCACGATCGGCGCCCGCGACTTCTGCGACGCCACCAGCACGCCCTGCTGCACCGAACCCGACGGCCCACGCGGCCCGTCGGGGGTGATCGCGAACACCGCCCCCGCCGCCAATTCGCGTACCATACCGAGCAGGGCCCGCCCTGCACCCTTCGACGTCGAGCCCCGCACGCTGCGATAGCCCCAGCGATGCAGCAGCCGGGCGATGATCTCCCCGTCGCGGTGCTCGGAAATCATGGTCGTCAAGCCCTCGCGCCGATGATACCAGCTGAGCGGGAGCAGGTGCCCGTGCCAGAGGGCATAGATGTACGGCCGCTCCTCGGCACGCAGTGCATCGACCCAGTGCCGGTTCACAACCCGATAGCGCCAGGTGCTCGCAATGAGCCTGATGATCGGATCCCCGAGCCATACGGCCCAGCGCACCCGGGCCGACATCGCCGGCCGACGCGTCTCGGCGTCGCTCACGTCAGCATCTCCGCGGCCATCGACGCCACCCGGGCCGCGGCCCCGGGCGCACCAAGCTTCGCACGGACATCAGCGAGGCCCGCGAGCATCTGCGTCCGGGCCTCGCCATTGCAATCAAAGAGCGGGGCCAGCGCGTCCGCCACCGCCACCGGCTGGAACGCGTCCTGCACGAACTCCGGCGCCACGCGGCGCCCCGCCACGATGTTCAGCAGGCCAATATGTTCGATGCGCACCAGTCGCCGCGCGATGGCGTAGGAGATCGGGCTTGTGCGATACACGATGGCACAGGGCGTCCCGGCAACCGCAGCCTCGAGCGTGGTCGTGCCGCTCTTGCACAGGGCGACGTCGGCGGCACGCAGCACGTCGAAGCTCGCCGAGCGAATCAGCGGCACCGGCACGTCCGCGTCGCGCAGCCCGATGGTCGGGGCCACGCTCAGCACGCTGCGCAGGCCGGGCCGCCGCGCCTCCAGTTCGCGCGCCACGGCGAGAAAGTCGGAGAGATGCCGCCTGATCTCCTGCGCGCGGCTCCCTGGAAACAGCGCCAGAATCTCGCCCTCGGCGGGCAGGCCAAGCTTGGCCCGCGCGCCGGCCGGGGGCCGCCGGGCCGGCGCGCGGTCCGGCCGCGGGTGCCCCCCGAACGGGGCGGCTACGCCGGCCACGCGCAGCATCTGCTCTTCAAAGGGCAGGATGACCGCCGCCTGCGTGATCACCCGGGCCATCGTGCGCAGCCGCCCGGCACGCCAGGCCCAGACCTGCGGCGTGATGTAGTACAGCACTGGCACCCCGCGAGCCGCCGCCGCGGCCGCGACGCGCATATTGAAGCCGGGATAGTCGATGCAGACGACCAGCCCGATGCCGCCGCCGTCCAATCGGGCCGTGAGGCGCCTGAGCAGGCGATAGTGGGAGGGAATGTGCTTCAGCACCTCCACGAAACCGACCACGCCCTCGTGTTCCTCCAGCATCGTCACGCCGGCCGCGCGCATCCGTGCGCCCCCCGTCCCGACCAGTGGGACTCCCGGGCGCAGCACCTGCAACTGCTCGGCGAGCTTGGCGCCGTGCAGGTCGCCAGAGGCCTCGCCCGCGAGAATCAGGATCTCACGCACCGCGACCCGGGAGCTTGCCCCGCAGGGCGGGCAGTCCCTGCTCGATGCCACGCACGATCTGCAGGGCCACCGCGAGGGCATCGCGACCGGCGCGGCCGGTGACGGCCACCGGCGTGTCGCCCTTCAGCGCGGCGATGAAGCTCTCGAGCTCCAGCCGCAGCGGCTCGCCGGCCGGCGCGTCGATCTCCACGCGCTCCACGAAGGCCTCCAGCGGCTGCGCCTGCTTGGCCAGCGTCGCCAGGTCCACGTCGCTGCGCAGGCGATACATCTCGCCCGTGCCGGCCGCGAGGTCCAGCGACAGATAGCCATTGCGCTGGAAGATGCGGAGCTTGCGCATGCGGTCCTTCGATACGCGGCTCGAGGTGATGGTCGCCACGGCGCCGGTCTCGAACGTGATACGCGCGTCGGCGATGTCGATGCTGGGCGTCAGCAGCGGAAGTCCCACCGCCGAGACGTCCTTCACAGCGGCACCGGTGAGCGTCAGCACGAGGTCGATGTCGTGGATCATCAGATCCAGCACCACGGCGACCTCCGAACCCCGCGGGTTGAATGGTGCCAGGCGATCGCTGTCGATGAACAGCGGCGTATCGACGTACGGCAGCGCGGCCCGGATGGCGCGGTTGAAACGCTCGATGTGCCCGATCTGAATCGTCAGGCCCCTCCGCTCGGCGAGGGCCAGCAGCTCGTCGGCCTCCTCCAGCGTCACGGTGATCGGCTTCTCGATCAGGAGGTGCTTCCCTGCCTCGAGGGCCTGCATCGCCACGCGGTGGTGATGCGGGGTGGGCACCACGATGCTGACGGCGTCCACGTCGGCCAGCAACGCCTCGAGAGCCGGATACGCGCGAATCCCCAGCTCACGCGACACCGTCCCCGCGCGGTCCTCGTTGGCCTCGAAGAAGCCCTTGAAGACAATCCCGGGCAGCTCACGCAGGATGCGCGCGTGGTGGTAGCCGAGGCTTCCGGTGCCGACGACGCCGAGGCGGAGGGGGGCGCTCACGTGACGATCCCGCGTGCGCTGGCCTCGACGAAGCGGATGAAGGCCTCGACCTCGGGCAGCGGCTTGAGGTCGCTGGCGGCCCTCTCCACCGCCTGCGTGACGTTCATGTCCGAGCGGAAGAACAGGCGGTAGGCCTTCTTGAGCTCGCTGATGGTCGCCTCGGGGAATCCGCTGCGCTGCAGGCCGACGGAATTCAGCCCGTACAGCTGCACCGGGTTGCCCACGGCCTTCACGTACGGCGGGATGTCCTTGGTGATGCGCGAGCAGCCGCCGATGAAGGCGTGCCGCCCGATGCTGGAAAACTGGTGCACGGCGCAGAGCCCCGAGATGATGGCGCGGTCGTCCACCTTCACGTGGCCGGCCAGCTGCGTCCCGTTGGAGATCATCACGCCGTCGCCGACGTGGCAGTCGTGTGCCAGGTGCACGTAGCTCATCAGGAAGCAGCCCTTGCCCACCGTCGTCCGGTACGATTCGGAGGTGCCGCGGTTGATGGTCACGTACTCGCGGATCGTCGTGCCCTCGCCGATCTCGACCGTGGTGACCTCACCCTTGAACTTCAGGTCCTGCGGCCGGCCGCCCAGGACGCTGCCGATGCCCACCGTCACGCGCGGCGCCAGCCTGACGTGCTCCTCCAGCACGGCGCGGATCTGGATCACGCTGCCGTCGCCGACCGCGCAGTTGGGGCCGATGTAGGCCATCGGGCCGACCTCGACATCGTTGCCGAGCTCGGCCTTCGGATCCACGATCGCCGTGGGATGGATCCTCGCGCTCATCGGTCGCGGACCATCGCAGCCATCTCGGCCTCACAGACCACCGCTCCGTCCACCTTGGCCACCCCCTTGATCCGGCAGACCTTGCTCCGGACCTGGATGATATCCACTTCGAGGCGCAACTGGTCGCCCGGCCGTACGGGCTTCCGGAACTTGATGTTATCGATGCTCATGAAATAGACGACCTTGCTCTCCGGATCGTCCACCGTACCCATCAGCAGGACGCCGCCCACCTGCGCCATGGCCTCGACGATCAGCACGCCCGGCATGATGGGATGGCCCGGGAAGTGACCCTGGAAGAACGGCTCGTTGATCGTGACGTTCTTGGTGCCCACGATCCGCTTCTGCTCCTCCATCTCCACGATCCGATCCACCAGCAGGAACGGATAGCGGTGCGGGAGGATCTTCATGATCTCTTCGATGCCCAGCATCTGGTTCTCCGATTGACTTGGGGCGGGCCGCGCATGCGCCAGCATCTCGCGCACGAGGGTCACGGTCCCGCGATGACTTGGCTTGGTGGCCGTGATGCGGGCGGCCACGCGCCGACCCGCCAGCGCCAGGTCCCCCACCACGTCCATCGCCTTGTGCCGCACGAACTCATCCGGCCAGCGTAGCGTCGTGCCCACCACCCCGTGGTCATCGAGCACGATCGTATTCTCCGCCGAGGCGCCCTGGATCAGCCCCTTCTGCCGCAGGTCCTCGACCCAGCTCACCATCCCGAAGGTACGCGCCGGCGACAGCTCGCGCGAAAAACTCTCCGGCGTCACCGTCCAGCGCCCTTCCTGCACCCCGATCAGCGGATGCGCGAAGTCGATCCGCACCTCGAGCTCGAGGGCCTCGGCCGGGTGGGCCACGTAGACGGACTCGCCGTCGACGACGCGCACCGGTTCGGCGAGATACAGCACATCGGCCCTGCCGCCGTGCTCCACCACGCCCACGGCCTCCAGCGCCAGCCGGAACGGTTCGGCCGAGCCGTCCATGATCGGCGGCTCGGCCGCGTCCATCTCGATGGTGAGGTCGTCGATCCACAGCCCCGCCACGGCCGCGAGCACGTGCTCCACGGTATGCAGGGCCCCCTCGCCCTCTCCCAGCTGCGTACGCCGCTCGGCGGCCACGGCCGTGCGCACGTGGGCCGCGGTTTCCGGGGCGTCTGCGAGGTCGCGGCGCCGGAACCTGATGCCGTGGCCTGGCGGAGCCGGAAGAAACCGCAGGCTGCAGGCGCGGCCGAGGTGCAGGCCCGTGCCCCGGATGCCCGCCTCGCCCGCAATGGTCCGGCGAGGGGTCACGACCCGCTCCCATCCCCGCGGTCCAGCAGGCGCTCGATGCGACGCAGCAGCTCCGGCAGTTTGCCCAGCGCCGCGTGGCCGCGGAGCATCTGGCGATGCGGACGTGCCGGGAACCCGCCCCAGGTCTCGCCGCCGGGGATGTCCGAGAAGACCCCGGCCTGCGCCGTGAGCACCGCCTGCGCCCCGATGGTGTGATGTCCGGAGACGCCCACCTGGCCACCCATCATCACGCCATCCTCGACCCGCACGCTGCCGGCGATGCCGACCTGCGCCGCCAGCAGGCAGAGCCGCCCGATGCGGACATTGTGCGCGACGTGCACGAGGTTGTCGATCTTCGTGCCGTCGCCGATGACGGTCTGGTCGATGCTGCCACGGTCGATGGCGCTGTTGGCACCAATCTCGACGTCGTTGCCGATGATGCAGCCACCCACGTGCGGGATCTTCTGGTGTGCGCCGTCGTGGAAGACGTAGCCGAAGCCGTCGCTACCGATGCGTGCGCCACTGTGCACGGCGCATCGCTCCCCGAGCCTTGCGCCGGGATAGATCGTCACCTGCGGATGGAGCCGCGTGCCGGCACCGAGCTGCGCGCCGTCACCCACGACGCTGTGGCTCCCGATCCAGCATCCGGCGGCGATGCGGGCGCCCGCTCCAACGATGGCGTAGGCCTCGATGCAGACGTCGGCATCCACCACCGCGTCGTCGGCCACGACGGCCGTGGGATGCACGCCGACGAAGGGCCGCTCCGGCGTGCGATAGAAGCGCGGCAGGAGGGCCAGCATGGACTCATGCGGCTTGGGCACCACGATGCGCGTGGCGCAGGGGCCCTCCGTGCCGGCCAGCTCCGGCGTTACCAACAGTGCCCCCGCGTCGCTCGACGCCAGCAGCCTGGCGTATTGCACCGAGGCGAGGAACGTGACGTCCCCGGGCCCAGCACTGTCCAGCGGTGCGATGCCGGTGAGCCGAAGGTCCGGGGCACCCTGCAGCAAG
>JAYQOZ010000140.1:0-6454 GCA_038145035.1 Gemmatimonadaceae bacterium
GGGTTTTTGTTCCCGCGTTTCTCCTGCTTTACGGAAACCAACCGGGGGGGGGGGCTCTCGACCCGCCCCCCCGCCGTTTGCGTATTGCCTTCGTCCTCCGACTTACATAGCCACCCTCGACGCCGACACCTCCGCTCGCCCGATGAAGCCCTGGTCCGTCCCGAACCAAAGCAGTCCGGTCTTCGGATCGAAGTACATGTGGCGAATGGTGTTGCTGTCTTCCTTGCCGATCAGCGTGCGGCCAAAGAAGGTGTTGCTGCGCGGATCGAAGCCCTGGAGGATCGCGCCCTTCGGGCCGCTCTCCGTCACCCAGATACGACCCTTGTCGTCGCTGCCCATGCCGTAGGGCAGGGAGGCAGGGCCGCCCGGTAGCGGGATCTCGGTGATCCGGCCGTTGCCCGGGTCCACGCGGCCCAGCATGCCCCGGGTGTAGTCCGTGTACCAGACCACGTCGTCCGGCGTGATGGCGATGCGCCGGCCGCGGGCGCGATCGTGCGGAAGGTCATACGTGGTGAGCTCGAAGCTGCGCGGATCGATCGTGCCGATCTTGTTCACGCCGAAGAGGTTCACCCACACCACGCCGCGCGAGTTGAGCAGGATGCCGTACGGCCGCGAGCGCTCGCCGGTCCGCACGTAGCGAATCGCCCCGCTGCGCACGTTGAGGTGGCCGACGACGTTCGAGTTCTGTGCCGTGAACCAGATGTTGCCGTCGCGGTCGAACACCATCGTGTGCGGGTCACGCACCGTCGAGTCGGACATCGGGTAGCGGCGGATCTCGCCGGTTCGCGGATTGAGCCGGCCGATCATGCCGTTGCGGTTGCCCGTGAACCACACCATGGAGTCGGGGCCCACCACCACCGTGTGCGGGTTGGTGTTCTCGTCGAGCTCATAGCGTCGGAAGTCGCCGGTGCGCGGATCGAGGCGTCCTACGTAGTTCCCGGCCTGGCCCGCAAAGAACACGGAGCCATCCGGATGCACGTAGGGGTCGCGTGGCCGGCCGCCATAGGGGACCTCCCACGAGTTGCTGGGGACCAGGGCGCCCTGCGCGCCCAGGTCGACGGCCGCGAGGGCAAGCATCGAGGCGGCCAGCGTGGCCGCGCGGAGTGTGTGTCGCATCGGGTTCCTCGTGGTGCGGAGAAGGGGGGGGCTCGCCCCGGGAATGCCTGGAAAACGAAGACGGGGGCCGGAGCGTTGCCCCAACCCCCCCCCAGAATGTACCGCCCTCAGTGCCTGCCGCCCGCTGCCCGGCGCCGTGGGTGCTACTCGCGACCGACGTTGAGCAGTGGGAGCACCCGGAAGGGCACCGGGTTGTCGCGCACGATGTTGATGGCGCCCAGCTGCAGGCCACGAAGTCGCCGTGCGTAGTTCACGAGGCCGATGCTCAGGCCCCGCTGATATCCGCGGATCGCGTTCACGCTCGACACGCTGACGCCCGTGGCCTGGCCGCCGCGTTCCGTGCGGAACAGGACCGGCGCGATGATCAGGCCATGCGTGGTCTCCGCGCCCACCATCGAGGCGGCGGCGAGCCCCTCGATGCGCGGCGCACCGACGCCGACGCCGCCGATGGACACCCAGCGCAGCGTACCGCCCGAACCGACGCCGATGCCGCCCAGCGACACGCCGGAGATGCTGCCGCCGGCCCCGACACCCACGCCACCGATGGCGAGGCCTCGCACCGTGCCGCCCGCTCCCACGCCGATTCCGCCGACCGAGATGCCGCGCACGTCGCCACCCGCACCGGCCCCCACGCCGCCGAACAGCACGCCCCGCACGTCGCCGCCCGCCGCCGCGCCGATGCCACCGGCCGCAATGCCACGAATCGAACCGCCCGCGCCCGCTCCGATGCCACCGAGCATCAGGCCGCGAATGGATCCGCCCGCCCCGACGCCGATGCCGCCCATCGCCGCGCCGCGTACGTCACCGCCCGCTCCTGCACCAACGAGTCCGAGGCTGATCCCGCCGAGGTTGCCGCCGGCGCCTACGCCCAGGCCGCCGAAGTTGATGCCCGTCATCTCGTCCTCGGCGGCCACGCCGAAGATGCCGAACGCGACGCCATGGATGTTCTCCGCGGCGGTCATCGGCAGGCCGATGGCTGCGCCGCGCACCGTGCCGCCGATGTAGTCGTCGGAGGGACGCCAGATGGTGATGTTCGCCCCGCGCACGCGATCAAGTTCGCGGTCGCGGAAGTTGATGCGGATCCCGTCCACCCGCGGATAGTGGCCGATGGAGATGACCTTACGGGCGCGCGGGCCGCTGGCGCCCTCCTGGGCAAGGAGCGACGGGGCGACGGACGCGAGGGCCAGCGCCGCGATGGGCAGCGTGCGGGAGAGGCGAGGCATACGACGATCCTGGTATGGGTCTGTGCTTGCCCTTCCTACGGCGGGGAAGGGTCAGGGTTTCGCGGTGGCCACGCAGACGCGCGGCCGCCCAATACCGCTCCGACCGGCCGGACCATTGGAGGGATTGAAGCGGGTGGGGCCGACGGCCCCGGGAGCCCTAGTCGGCGATGGCGCGGATGGCGCGCCGCAGGACCGCGCGGGCCAGGTCCACCTTGTAGGCGTTCCCGGGCAGGGGCTCGACGTCGTAGAGGGCGCGCTCCACCAGCGCATCCACGGACTCGTCGTCGAGCCCGCCCACCGCGACATCCTCCTCCACGGAGTCGGCGACGCGCCAGGGGTGCAGGGCAACGCCACCAAGGGCCATGCGCACCGTCCCGTCGCTGCGTCGCTGCGCCGCGCAGGACGTGAGCGCAAAGTCGAAGGCCCCGCGCTGCATCAGCTTCTCCCAATGCTGGCGTCCGCCGGCCGCCGATGCCGGAAGTTCGATCGCGACGATGAGTTCGCCCGCGTCCAGCTGCGCCTCGCGCCGCGGGTCCCCGGCTGCGCCGTCGAAGAGCGCGGCGACATCGACGCGGCGATCCGTGGTGCCGGCCCGTGCGATCACGACGGTCGCGCCGAGCGCCGCGAGCGCCACCGCGGGGTCGCTGGGATGCACCGCCCGGCAGGTGCCCTCGGCCACGATGCCGTGATACTGGTGCTCGCCCTCGACCGCGGCGCAGGCACTGCCGCCGCGCTTGAAGCAGCCGACGCCGCGCCGGAAATACCAGCAGTGGTGCCGCTGGGCGAGGTTGCCGCCCAGCGTGCCCGCATTGCGGAGCGCCGGCGTGCCGACGCTCACGCAGGCCTCGGCGAGCATCGGGAAGCGCGTGCGCAGCTCTGCGTGCTCGGTGAGCTCCGCGATGGTCACCGCGGCGCCGAGGGTGGCGCTCCCATCGGCGTGACAGCTGATGCGGCGAAAGCCGTCGAGGCCGCGAACGTCCACCACACGCACCGGGGCGAGGATGCCCTCGTCCACGCAGGGCACGAGGTCCGTGCCACCGGCGACCGGATGCGTGCCTGCCTCGCCGAGTGCGCCCAGCGCCTCGTCGAGCGAGCCGGGGTGGTGGTAGTGGAAGCTCACGGCGCGAGGGTGGACGCGTCCTTCGCCGGGGCGAGCGTGAACACGATGTAGTCTGCCTGCCTGCGGTGTGGACGTCCGTTGGCTGCGTCGAGGTCCGACAC
Source organism: Gemmatimonadaceae bacterium (assembly GCA_038145035.1). Classification (GTDB taxonomy): domain Bacteria; phylum Gemmatimonadota; class Gemmatimonadetes; order Gemmatimonadales; family Gemmatimonadaceae; genus Pseudogemmatithrix. Next base: position 3,561 of record JAYQOZ010000140.1, read on the forward strand.
GGGCAGGAAGGTCACGACCACAAGCTTGGCGCGCGGCGCCCGCCGCCGCACCCGCGCGACGGTTCCGAGGCGGTAGTCGGAGTGGAAGCTGCCGTTCGGATGCACGACCAGCGTGGCACGCTCGGCGATGGCCTTTGCGACGGCCTCGCCCATCGCCTCATCCTTCACGCACTGCGCCTCGTAGGTGCGCCAGACCATGGTGTCGACCTGCTCCGGCGTGAGCTGCATGCCGTGGCCCGACATGTCGCCCATCACGACCTGGAATCGCCTGAAGTAGTCGTCGCGCGGGCAGGAGTGATCCGCGGCGACGTACTCGCGATCCGACGCGGGCAGCGAGTCGAGGGCTGAGAGTCCGCCCCGCGCCACCATCGCGGCGATGCGCCGCGGCACGTTACCGCCGACCACGGGCCAGCCCTGCGCCTTGGCCAGCTCCACAAGCGGGCGGTAGTCGCTGGGATAGTTGGACCAGGGGCGGCTCTGGGCGAGAAAGGTGGGCTCGTCGATCTCGTTGCGCAGATACGCGTCGACCTGCGGCTGGACGTCGCGCTCGAACATCTCCATGGCGAGGACCAGCGTATCGGAGCGACGGCGGGCCAGGCCTTCCAGGATGGCCGCCTGCAGGCGGTGGGTGCCGGGATCGTTGTGGAACTCACCGAGGAAGGCAGCGTCGGCCTCGGCGACGGCCGCAATCATGGACTCCAGGTCGATGAATCGCTTGCGCTTGCTGTCGTAGACGCGATGCGGGACGTAGCTCGCGGAGGCCGGGCTCGCCCCGGCAGGGCCGGCGGCTGGCCGCGCGCTCGCGGACGGCTGAACGCGCGGAATGCCGGTCGCCGATTGGGCTTCGAGGCTCACCGGGCGAACAAAAACGGCACCCAATGATAGAAGAAAAATAATTTTACGCATTCTAAACCTGATTTATAGTGACCTGGTACCGATGCTTGGCGATGATGTCGCTGCGAGTTTGCTCATCTCGCTGGCAGAATGTACTTTCGTAAAAACCAGAAAAACAGATTTGGACACTCCAAAACTATTTAATATTATTCACCAGGCACTAACATCTGGGGAACGAGTACGTCACACGCCTCCGTCAATCCGAGACTCCTCGAATCCGCCGCGGAAGAGATCGGTCGGCTCGATACGCTGGTCACGCTAGCGCCGCCCGCCTGCCGGCTCTCTTTCGAGGCTGACCTCGTCGCGCGGCTCGTGAGTCCCCACGACCCGCAAGCTATCGAGGCAGGCCGCGGCGCGCTCGCCGCCGCCTCCGCCGATCCCACGCACGCGGCTGCGCTTGATCCTGCCCTCGCTGCGTGGCGAGACGTGCTGCAGCAGGAAGGCATCAGGCTCAGCGGCGGAGCACCGCTCGCGCCTGACCACGTGCTCGGACTCCTGCCGGCGACCCTACCCAACGCCGCCAGCGAGGAACGCGGCATCGACCGTTCCGCCCTCGAGGACGCCCTGCGACCGGGCGGACAGCCGCGATCCATCCTCCTCCGGGCCGTCAGCAGCGCGCGGGCCCTGCGGGCCGGTCCCCTGGCCGACTTGGCACCATGCCTCCTGCTCGTCTCGGGCGGCCTCTGCTCGACTCCGATCCTGCTTCCATTTGCGGAAGTCGCTGCCGCCGCGCGGCAGGAGGCCCGTGAGTCAGTGGACGAGGCGGACGCCTCGGACGCCTTTGCCGAGCTGCTGCTGGCCGACGCCGCGGAGGCCGCGCGGGCCAGACGGCTCGGGCTGCGCGACGCCCTGCGCGGCATCACCGAGGACGAAGCGGTACTCTCGCCGCTTGGCCGCGCCGCCATCACCGCCCGGCGCGCGCTCGGCATCCTCCGCCACGGGCTGGCCACGACGGTCCCCCTGCTCAGCAGCGCGCTCGAGTGTTCGCGACCCGCAGCCGGTGACGCCCTCGAGCGACTCGTCGCCGTCGGTCTTGCGACCGAGATCACCGGCCGCGGCCGCGACCGTGTGTTCGTGGACGCACTGGCCTGGCGCGCCCTCCCGTGACCCGTCGCGCCCGGCATTCGTTTGCTGGGTGATGATTCGGTCTGTCCTTTTCGTCGGCGCCGCGGCCCTGATGGTCGGCGCCTGCGCCGGCGTCCCCGCCAGCGAGATTCCGCGCCCGATGACCGAGCGCGAGTACCTGCGCTCGCGCGACATGATGGTGCCGGTGGACGGGGTCAGACCCCGCGACCTGCGCGACACCTACAGCGCGCCACGCTCCGGCGGCCGGGCGCACCTCGCCCTCGACGTGATGGCGCGCCGCGGCACGCCGGTGGTCGCTGCCGACGCCGGCGTCGTGCGGCGCGTCTCCACCAACAACCTCGGCGGCCGTACGGTCTACATCGTGGACCAGGCCGGCCGCTTCGTGCATTACTATGCCCACCTCGATCGCTGGGCGCCCGGCCTGCGAGAAGGCCAGCGCGTGCGTCGGGGCGACTATCTTGGCACCGTGGGGACCACCGGCAACGCGCCGCGCAATGCCCCGCACCTGCACTACCAGTTGCTTCGCTACGCCCACAGCCGGATGTGGTGGACCGGCGATCCCGTGAATCCGATCCCGTACCTCAAGAAGAAGGGCAGCCGCCGATGACGATGACGGGAAAGGAGCGCGCCGCGCTGCGCAGCGAGTGCAACACCCTGCGTGCGCTGGTGCACATCGGCGACGAAGGCATCTCCGGTACGCTGGTCAAGGCGCTGGACGATACGCTGCGCACGCATGAGCTCGTGAAGGTCCAGCTCAACAGGAACGCCGAGGTCTCGGCCAGGCAGGCCGCGAATGACCTCGCCAGGCGCGTGAAGGCCGAGGTGATCCAGGTGATCGGCCGCACCACCACGCTCTACCGTCGGAATCCCGATCTCAACCGGAAGCCGGGTGCCGCACCGCCCTGGCGCTAGGC
>JAYQOZ010000141.1:0-6436 GCA_038145035.1 Gemmatimonadaceae bacterium
GTGGTGCTCTATGCAGTTGCGGACCGCGGGTCCGCTGCGCTCGATCGCGTCGAGTTCATCCGACGCGAGGCAGGAGTGGGTCAGCGCGGCCTGGTGTGGGACGCGCAGCGCAACCGCACGTACTCCAGCTGGTGGCCCGAGACTCCCCGCGGCCTGTCGCGGCGGGCCGAGCGCGGGGAGATCCCGCGTGGCGGTCCGGTGCCGCGCGCGCTTCGCAGCCTCGGGCGACAGCTCTTCACCGTGCCCTGCGCGGACCCGCCGGCCGACACCGACGCTAGCCCGCGCTGAACTCGCCGATGAACCCGATTTCGGGTTCGAGGCGCTGGTCGAAACGGGCACTCACGGAATCCTGGGCATGTGCAATCAGTGCCCGGACATCAGCGGCCGTGGCCCGGCCGAGGTTCACGATGATGTTCGCGTGCATGTGCGAGATCTGCGCGTCGCCGATGCGATGCCCCTTCAGCCCGCATTGATCGATCAGGCGCCCTGCCCCCACGCCCTCGATCTTCCTGAAGATCGAGCCTGCACTTGGGTGAAATTCGAGCCACGGGTGTCGCGCCCCGCGCCAGGACAGGTTTTCCTGCAGGATGCGTTGCAGGTCGTCCTGGTCACCCGGCGTCAGCGCGAAGTCCACGGCCAGGGCGATCTCGCCGCTGCCGTGCAGGCGTGAGGTGTCGTAGCCGAAGTGCATGGCGTCGGCGTCCACCCTCCGGCGTGATCCGTCGGGCAGGAGCAGGTCGACGCCGCGGACCACCTCGGCGATGAACATCGTGCGTTCGCGTGCCGGCGCGGGCGACAGGAAGTGCAGGTTCTGCCACACCGCGCCCCCTACCGTGGACGGAATGCCGACGTAGTGCTCGAGGCCGGAGAGTCCGGCGGCGACTGTCTGGCGAATAAGCTCCGCGACCGTCGCACCGCTCTCGGCCCGCACATGGCCGCCCGCCCCGACCTGGATGGCCGAGGCCGTGTTCCGAATCACGAGCCCGCGCACGCCCGCGTCGCCGACCAGGATGTTGGCACCGAGGCCGAGCACGAAATAGGGAATGCCGGCCGTGCGGGCGGCGGTCACCGCGCTGGCGAGTTCCTCGGCCGTGGTGGCATCGTACAGGACGTCCGCCGGACCGCCGATCCGAAACGTGGTGTACGGAGCGAGCGGAACGTCGCGGCGGAGGCGGTCGGCGCCCAGGGCGGGCGCCAGGGCCGCCACCATATCGCCCACTGCCGGGCGCTTCGTCGCTGAACCAGAGGCTTGCATACGGATGTTCGAAATCAATCGCCGCGCCCCGATGACCGCCAGCCGTCGTCGGGCGACGCCTGCCCGTCTCCGGGCGGCGCGTCACCTGCTATCGCGCATCGTCGCGTTCGCGTGGCTGACCCTCGCCGCGCTGCCGCTCACGCTACAGGCACAGCGCGCCGAGCCTGAGCGCACGGTCGAGCGCCGCGTGCTCGACAACGGCCTCGAGGTGATCGTGGCCCCGAGCCACGGCGTCCCGATCGCGACCGTCGAGCTGGTGGTGAAGAACGGGGCGTTCACGCAGACGCCGGAGTACGCCGGCCTGGCACACCTGTTCGAACACATGTTCTTCAAGGCCAACGACTCGTATCCGCAGCCGGATGCGTTCATTGATCGCGCGGCCGATCTCGGGGCGCTGTTCAACGCCACGACGCGCGAGGAGCTGGTGAGCTACTACCTCACGGTGCTGGCCGACTCGGTGGAAGGCGGCCTGCGCTTCCTGGATGCCGCGCTGCGCGGGGCGCAGTTCCGCGCCGATGAGCTGGCGCGCGAGAAGCAGGTGGTGCTGGGCGAGTACGATCGCGCCGAGTCGTCGCCGTGGTTCCGGCTGGACGAGCGCATCGGGCACCAGCTCTGGGGCTCGTTCTGGAGCCGCAAGAACACCATCGGTGACCGCGAGGTCATCCAGCGCGTGACCCCGGAGCAGATGCGGACCATCCGCGACCTGTATTACGTCCCGAACAACTCCGCGCTGATCATCGCCGGGGACGTGGAGCCCACGTCGATGTTTGCGCTGGTGGAGCGCGTGCTCGGCAGCTGGCCGCGCGCGGCGAACCCCTTTGCGCGCGCGCCCATCCCCGCCGTGCCGCCGCTTGAGGGCAATCGCGGCATCATCGTCGAGGAGGACGTGAACGCCGTCACGGTGCAGATCCAGTGGCACGGGCCGAGCGCATCGCGGGACGAGGCGGCAACCTTCGCCGCGGACGTGTATTCCGACGTGCTGAACCAGGCGAGCTCTCGCTTCCAGGAGCGCCTGGTGGAGAGCGGGCTGTGGCAGGGCGTGGTCGTCAACTACTACACGCTGAACCACGTAGGTCCCATCACGGTGAGCGGCCAGACGACGCCGGAGCGCCTGCGCGAGGCCCTGCAGGCCCTCCACGGTGAGCTCCGCGCTACGTTGGAGCCCAGCTACTTCACGGCCGAGGAACTCGAGTCCGTGAAGGCCAACCGCGCCGTCACCACCGCCTTCGGGCAGGAGCGCGCCTCCGAGAACGCGCACACCATCGGATTCTGGTGGAGCGTGGTGGGCCTCGGGTACCACTTCCGATATATCGAAGAAATGGCGCGCCAGACCCCTGCCGACCTCCAGCGCTATGCGCGCACCTACATCGTGGGGAAGCCGCACATCACCGGCGTGATGCTGCCGCGTGGTGCGACCCGCGCGCTGCAGCTCACCGAGGCCGAGCTGGCCGGCCTGGGGGACATCCTGTGATGCGCCGAACCCTGATCGGACTGTTGCTGGTCGCCGCGCCTGCGCTGCAGGCCCAGCGCGCCGCGTCGCCGGCTCCCGCCGCCAGCGAGGACAACACCGCGAAGTTCGAGGTGGATGGCGTGCGGGTCATCCACCGGCGCACCGAGAACTCGCTGGTGGTGGTGAACCTCTACCTGCTGGGTGGCAACGGCCTTGCGACGCCGGCCACCGCGGGGCTCGAAGGGCTCATGCTGGAGGTCACGGGACGCGGCTCGGCGCGCTATCCCGGCGAACAGATGCGCCGGGCGCTGGCCCGCACCGGCTCGGAGATCGGCGTGGTGCCGCACGAGGACTGGACCGTCTACGCGCTGCGTACGACCAGTGAGCGGCTCGACTCGGCCTGGTCGATCTATACGGACCGGCTGCTGCATCCCACGCTGGGCACCGAGGACGTCGCGTTCGTGCGCGAGAACCTCCTCGCCGCCGTCCGGCAGCGCGTGGACAGCCCGGAAGCACAGCTCGAGTATCTGGCCGACAGCATTGCGTTCGCGGGACACCCATACGGACTGTCGCCGGTCGGTACGGAATCCTCCGTGGGACGGCTGACACGCGAGCAGGTGGTCGCGTTCCATCGGAGCCAGCTGCTGCGCTCGCGCATGCTGCTCGTGGTCGTCGGCGACGTGAGCCGGGAACGGCTCGAACGCATGGTGCGCAGCTCGCTCGCGACGCTTCCGCAGGGCGGCTACACGTGGGCGGCGCCGCCCACCGGGCAGGAGCGCGCGGGGTCCACTGTCGTCATCGAGCCACGACGCCTGCCGACCAACTATATCCTCGGCTGGTGGGAGGGCCCGCCGGCCAATCACCCGGACGTCCCCGCCCTGCGGGTCGCGTCGGCCATTCTCTCGGGGCGGTTGTTCGGTGAAATCCGATCGCGCCGCAACCTCACCTACGCGGTCGAGGCGCGATTCCGCGACCGCGCCGTCACCTCGGGCGGCCTCTACGTCAGCACCACGCGCCCCGACACGACGCTTGCGCTGATGCGCAACGAGATTCGCACGCTGGGCACCGTGGTCCTGCCGACCGCTGCGCTCGCGCCGCTGATCTCGCAGTTCCTCACCGAGTACTTTCTTGACAACGAGACCTCGGGTGCGCAGGCGGACTTCCTCGCGCGCGCGGAGCTCTACCGCGGGGATTACCGGGCGGCCGAGCGTTTCGTGGCGGACCTCCGCGCGGTCACCGGCGAGGACGTCCAGCGCGTGGTGCGGCAGTATATGAAGGGCGCGCGATTCGCCTACGTGGGCGACCCGCGAGCGGTGAACCGCTTCCGGCTGATGGGCTTCTAGCGCGCGCCGCCCCCACCGGAACCGGCGGTCACCGGATCGCGCGCCTCCTCGCCGATTGTCCTGGGCCGGGGCGTGCGGTCGCCCTTGGAGACGTCGAGGGCGCCAACGTCAGGCATCGAAGTACTCCCGCACGGTCTCGGCCAGGGCGGCATTGGTCGCGATGGCGGTGCCCTTGAACGCCGACCGCTGGCCCTTGAGGTCGGTGAACACGCCGCCCGCCTCCTCGATGATGGGTTGGAAGCAGGCGGTGTCCCAGGGATTCACGATTGGATCGACCATCGCCTCCGCACGACCGGTGGCGACCAACAGATAGCCGAAGCAGTCGCCCCAGCTTCGCGCCAGGCTGGCCTCGCCGGTGAGTGTCCGCCAGCCGTCACGCCGCGCGGCGGTTCGGAAGCCGCGCTCGTCGGAGGTCAGCACCGTTGCACCGGCCAGGGTAGAGCATCGGCTTACCTCCGCCCGGCGACCGTTCCACCAGCAGCCCTCCCCGGGCGCGGCGACAATGAGCTCGTTCACTGCCGGAAAGAAGGCGGCGCCCGCCAGGATCTCCTCGCCCTTGACCAGTGCAACCAGCGACCCCCAGAGGGGGACGCCGCGCACAAAGCTCTTGGTCCCGTCGATCGGGTCGATGATCCAGCGACGGCCGCTGCTACCCTCGCGCTCGCCGAGCTCCTCACCGAGCACGGCATCGGCGGGAAAGTGGGCGGAGAGCCAGCTGCGCGCCGCCTCCTCCGCCTCTCGGTCCGCAATGGTGACCGGCGAGCCGTCGGCCTTGGTCTCGACGGCGAGGACGCCGCGATAATGCTGCAATGCGACGGTGCCGATGTGGCGGGCCAGCGATTCCGCAGCGGTCAACAGGGTCTTGCTCATGACACGAGCTCTCGCGTGGGAAGGTCGGCGTCGTCGTCGCCGCGCGTGATGGCCTCCGCGACGTGCGTCGCGGTTCCGGACGCGATGCCGCCACCGATGGTGAGGGAAATGAACGGGCGCTCCGCGGTGCGCGCGGCGAGCGCGAGCGCGGTCATCCCGTGGTCGAGGAACGGCACGGCCGTGTCGATTGCCAGGCCTGCGCCCAGTCGCGCCTCGACGCGGATCTCCGTCTCGGCGATTCGGCGTTCCACGACGACTGGATTGGCCCTCATGCGGCAAACTCCTCGGCGACGATCACGGGATCGAGCGCATTCGTGTACAGCGCCATACCGACGACCGCAGCGGCCACCCCACGGTCCTCGAGGGCACGCAGGTCAGCCATTGTCGCCACGCCGCCCGAGGCAATGATGGGCCAGGGCGACTGGTCGGCGACGTCGGCCATCAGGTCGAGATCCGTGCCCTGCATCTTCCCCTCCTGCTGCACGGCGGTCACGAGCACGCCGGCCAGCGGCAGCTCCCGGAGCTCGTCGAGCAGGTCCAGGATGCCGCGCTGCGTCTCGCGGGCCCGCCCGCGCGTGAGCACGGTGCGGCCGCGTACGTCGGCCGCGAGCACCAGGCGGCCCGGCCGCCGCTCGGCCTGCTCCTCGAGCCAGCGCGGGTCCTCGACACCGCGCGTCCCGACGGCCACCGCATCGGCGCCGTCCTCGAGCAGTCCATCGATGGCCTCCTCGTCCCGGGCATCGCCGCCGACCTGGACCGGAACACCCGCGCGCTGCAGGAGCTCGCGGACGAGATCACGATTGCGGCCGCGGCCCGTCGCGGCATCGAGATCCACGACGTGCAGGCGGCTGAAGCCGGCCGCCACCCAGCGGTGGGCCACGTCGAGCGGATCGTGGAGGCGAACGGCTTCCTTGGCGTAATCTCCGCCGACGAGCTGCACGCAGCGGCCGTCGCGAAGGTCAATGGCGGGAATGACGAGCATCGTCAGGCGGAAGTGGCAAGGGGGGCACGCGGTCGCGGCCATGCGTCGGGGTGGCGATCACGCCGGCGCAATCGGTCATGTCCTGGGCGCGGACGAAGATAGCCTCGAACCCCCTGCCGAGGCTTCGGACGGGTCGTGGCAGGTGGAATGACCGGGTGGCGCGCCAGCGTCTGCACGCCAAACCCGTCCGCGCACCGCGAGCGGGAGGGTCCGTCAACTGCGGAGGCCGGAGCACTGCGGGAATCGGGATCGTTCGCCTTGGCATCGCGTGGTACTTGTGATATTTTTCACAACTGCGGTCGGTGCGGCCGCACGATGCCCATCACATTTCTGTACGGCCTGGAGGCTTTTCCAAATGCTGTTCAATCGTCTGGCGCTTGTTGCCACCGTCATCACCTTCGCCGCCGGCGGCGGCGGGTGCGCTTACGCGCCCGCGGCCGCGTCCCCCCCCGCGCCAGCTGCCCCCGCGGCCCCGCCCCCGGGCGAACCAAGGGAGCACTCTCAAATACACAACTCACCCTGCCCCCCAACGCGTA
>JAYQOZ010000142.1:0-6426 GCA_038145035.1 Gemmatimonadaceae bacterium
CCTTCCCACTTAACCCCCGCGTCGCCGCCCGGCCGCGCGCGGTCCCCCGCCGGGGGGGGGGGGGCGGCCCCGCCCGCCCCCCCTTTCGTTTAGGCCAGGCTGTCGGGGGGGACACCACGGCGGGTGCGGGGTCCTCCGGATGGCAGTGCGTGGTTCGCAGGGTACCTTCAGCGCGTGACTCGACCCGGATTTTCCTCTCGGCGTGCCGTGATGGCGCTTGTCGCGGCGTTCGCGACGCTGGCGTTCGGCGCGCCGCTCCTGGCGCAGCACGCGCTAATGCCGCCGCTGCGGCCGCCGTTTCCCATCGGCGAGGCGCTCGAGTATCGCGTGAACGTGGCCATCGGCGGGAACGTCGGGCAGGGGCAGATGCGCGTCGAGGGGCCGGTGATGGAGCAGGGGGTCAGCACCTGGAAGCTGGTCTTCGAAATGGACGCCGGGCGCGGGCCTTTGCGCGCGACGGACCGCACCATCTCGTGGCTGGACCCCGTACGCTTCGCCAGCGTTCGGTACGAGAAGACGGAGCGGCATCCCCTGTCGCGCAGCGACGAGAAGGTGGTGATGGATGCCGCGGCCGGCACCTGGCGGGACGGGGAGGGGCCGCTCCAGCCCCTCGGCTCGCGCCTGCCGCTGGACGAGCTGTCGTTCATTTACTTCCTGCGGACGTTGCCGTTGGACCGCGCCACGACGTACACGTTCGAGCGCCATTACGACGCGGCGCGGAATCCGACCATCGTGACCGTGAGGGGCGAGGAGGTGGTGGAGACGCCGGTGGGCATCTTCCGCACCCGCGTGGTCGAGATGCTGGTCAGGGATCCCAAACGGTATCGGGGCACCGGGGCGATTCGGGTGAACATCGCAGTCTCGGACTGCCACGTCCCAGTGCGCATTCGCTCCAGCATGCCTGTTCTTGGCGCGACCACCCTGACCCTGACGGGCTGGGTCTCGCCACCGCTTTATCCCGGGGCCCTGCCCTGCGAAGGCTAGTGAAATAAGGTGCAAGAGTAGGGAAAAGCCCTACTCGAGGGTCATCGGGCTTCCAGACCCAGCTTCCGGTGCATCCCTACTGTCATGGGACGCCCCACACGAGATACTCCAGCCACGATCGAAGCATACGGCTTCCATCGCTGGGTTTCCCTGCTGGAGTTCTCCCCCATGCGCTCACGGATCACTGGCTCACTCTTCGCCGTCGCGGCCCTGCTCGCGCTCTCGGCGTGGCGTCCGCTGCTCGATTCGCTCACGCTCAAGGCGGGCAGCCGCCTCTGGTTCGACGGGACTTCGACGGTCCGCGACTGGAGCTGCAAGGCACCGCAGATCGACGCAGCCATCGACGCCGAGTCCGGCGCCACCGCTGCGGTCCTCGCCGGCCACAAGGCCGTGAAGACCGTCACCCTCACGTTCCCGGTTGCGCAGCTCGACTGCGAGAACCGCACGATGAACGGTCACATGATGAAGGCCCTCAACAGCGATCGCCACCAGACGATTCGCTTCTCGCTGACGGGCTACGAGCTCGCCACGGCGACGGCGGTAACGGGCTCGCTGCAGGGCACGCTGCTACTGAACGGGCAGACCCGCCCGATCACGGTGCCGGTGACCTTCGCCTCGGCCGACGGGGCGCTACGGGTGACCGGGAGCTACCCGCTCAAGATGACGGACTGGGGGGTGGAGCCCCCGAAGCTGATGATGGGCGCCCTGAAGGTGGGCGAGACGGTGACCGTGCAGTTCGATCTGCTGCTCAACAAATAACCGGCGCGGCCGGTCCAATCCCGAGGAGTCCCCAAATGCGTGTCCTTCGTTCCGCCCTCATGACTGCCGCCGCCCTGGCGTTTGCGATCCCGCTCGGCGCCCAGCAGGTGGATCCCAACCAGGCGAGCTTCCAGCCGCCCAACGAGATCCAGTATCTCCGTCCGCAGGACAAGCGCGGCATCAACATGTTCGAGACTCCGAAGGTCGCCGGTGTCGAGTACACCGGGTTCAAGCTGCAGTGGGGCGCGGCCTTCACGCAGCAGTTCCAGGGCCTGACGCACTCCAATGACGCCGACTCGGTGGCCACCAGCGGCACGAACCTCGTGAACCGCAACCGCCTCAAGGAGATCGGCAAGGGCTTCAACAACGCCACGGCCAACATGTACCTGCACGCGCAACTGGCCCCCGGCATCCGCGTCCAGCTCACCAGCTACCTCTCGGCACGGCACCACAACGAGACCTGGGTGAAGGACGGCTTCCTGCAGGTCGATGAGTCCCCGATCGACGTGCCGCTCCTCAACTCGATCATGGAGTTCACCACGCTCAAGATCGGGCACTTCGAGATCAACTACGGCGACTTCCACTTCCGTCGCTCGGACAACGGCCAGGCGCTCTACAATCCGTTCGTCGGCAACGCCCTGATGGATGCCTTCTCGACCGAGATTGGCACCGAGGCGATCTTCCAGCGCAACGGTTTCCTCGGCGTCGTCGCCATGACCAACGGCGAGAGCCGTGGCAACATCACGCGTCCGGATGACCGCTCCCCGGCCGTGATGGCCAAGATCGGTTTTGACCGGCAGCTGAACGATGACCTGCGCGTGCGCCTGACCGGATCGTACCGCACGCAGAAGAGCGCCATCAGCAACGTCCTCTACCGCGGCGACCGCGCGGGTTCGCGCTACTACTTCGTGCTGGAGAACGACGCTGCGAGCGAATCAGCCAACTTCACCTCCGGGCGCATCGATCCTGGGTTCCGCGACAACTCGACGTCCTACGTCATCAACCCCTTCGTCAAGTTCAACGGCTTCGAGTTCTTCGGGCTGTACGAGAGCGCCAAGGGATCGGCCAGCGACGCCGAGACGACGGACCGCACCGTGAAGCAGTACATGGCGGAAGGGCTCTACCGCTTCGGCGCGGGCGAGAAGTTCTACCTCGGCGGGCGCTGGAACGCGGTCAATGGCACCCTGGCGGCCGGCGCCCCGGAGATCACGGTGACGCGCTACAACCTGGGCGGCGGCTGGTTCATCACCCCGAGCCTGCTGCTGAAGGCCGAGTTCGTGAATCAGGTCTACAACGATTTCGCCCGGACGGATATCCGCTCCAACGGGAAGTTCAGTGGGTTCATGATCGAAGCGGTCACGGCCTTCTGATCCGTAGGGCGGCAGATCCAGGCGGGGGTGGTCCGGTGGGGACCGCCCCCGTCTGTCTTGTGCTAGCTTGTCCGGGATGCGTGTGCGACTTCACATTGTTTCGGTCCTGGCGCTCGGCGCCTGCGTCGGCGTCTCCGGCCAGTCCGGAAGCGCCGCCTCCGCATCCGGCGCGGTGGCTGCCCCCGCGACCCGGATGCCGCAAATCGACTCCGCCCGCCTGATGGGCGACCTCTTCCGGCTCGCGCACGACTCCATGGCGGGCCGCGCCGCGATGACGCCGGAGAACGCCAAGGCACGGGCGTTCCTGGCCGCCGAGCTGCGGCGCCTCGGCATCGCGCCATTGAACGGCCGGTACGAGCATCCGTTCGCGATGCCGCGACGCGGGCGCGCCGACACCGTCACCGGCGCGAATGTCCTGGGCTACCTCCCGGGCAGCCGCGATCCGCAGCGCGTCATCGTCGTCAGTGCACACTATGATCACGTCGGCGTGCGCAACGGGGCCATTCACAACGGCGCCGACGACAACGCCTCGGGCACGGCGGCGCTGCTGCAGATCGCGGCGGCGCTGCGCGCCACGCCCCCACAGCACTCGGTGGTGATTGCCTTTCTCGACGCCGAGGAAGGCGGGCTCGTCGGGGCTCGGGCCTTCGTGGCCGACCCACCGTTGCCGCTCCCGCGCCTGGGGGCGAACGTGAATCTCGACATGGTCGCGCGGGGGGATCAGGGCGAGCTCTGGGCCGCCGGTGCGTCGCGCTATCCGGCGATGCGGCCCCTGCTCGAACGCCTGGCTGCGGAGGCGCCGGTCCGCCTCCGCATCGGGCACGACAGCGGGGGCGGTCGCGACGACTGGACCAACCAGTCGGACCAGGGCGCCTTCCACGCCGCCGGGATCCCCTTCGTCTACTTCGGCGTCGAGGACCACCCGGGCTCCCACAGGCCCCCCGCCGCCCCCGCGAAGGTGGACCCGGGATTCTACGTGCGTGCGGTCCGCACGATCACGGCCTTTGTGATGCGGCTCGACGCGGACCTGCCGCCGCGCTGAGCGGCGCGGGCGGGCGTGGCCCGCGTGCTGCCCCTGCCGGGCGTCCGCTCAGTGGACCAGGCCAGCCATCGCGATGGCGCGTGCGGCGGCCTCGGATCGCGCGGCTCCGGTACCGGAAATCTCAGTCGCCCGCGCGCCCAGGTCGTCGAGGGTCCGGCGGAACAACTCGTGCATTGCCTCGCGATCGGTCGGCCGGTCGCGGACCCCATCGGGAACCCAGGGCAGGTCCGGGCGGCAGAGCAGGTACAGGTCCGCGAGCCGCCGTTTCGCCTCGTCGACGATCCACTCGGCGACGTCCCCGTAGTAGTGGCGGGCGTATACCAGCGTGCTGACGAGGTCGGTGTCGTGCACGACGAGTGCCGGCGCGCGTTCCCGCGCTTCGTCGTCGAGGCGCATCGCGAGCGCCGCGATGGGTGCCACGGTCTCGGCGCTCAGTGGATCGGGGTGCAGGGCCTCGGCGAGCAGGCGCGAGGCCTCCGGGACGCAGGGCGCCGCGTACAGGCCCGCCACGGCGCGGGCCAGCGTTGTCTTGCCGCTGCTCTCGGAGCCGGTCAGCACCACATGCCGGGTCATGCGACCGCCGCCTCCGCGCCCGCGAGCCGCGCCGCCAGACTGGCGTGCCAGGAGCGATACCCCAGGATGGCCAGCACCAGGAAGGCGACGTAGAGGCCCGCGGTAAGCCGCAGGCCCTGCGAGAGGTACAGCCCGATGTAGACCACGTTGACCACCGTCCAGATCAGCCAGTTCTCGAGCAGCTTCCGCGTCATCATCCATTGCGCGACGAGGCTGGTGGCGGTGGTGCCGGCGTCGAGCCAGGGCGAGGACGCGTCGGTGAACCGGAACAGGATCCACGCAATGCCCCCGGCCGCGCCGATTCCGATGGCGATCAAGGCGAGCGCAAGGCGGCGCGGCGTACGCGTCACGACCACCCCGGTATGCGCCGTGCCTCCGAACTTCCACTCGTACCAGCCGTAGCAGGACAGCGCGAAGTACACGAGCTGCAGGCCGGCGTTGGCATAGAGCTGCGCACGCCCCAGGATCACGAAGTACAGCGACGTGTTCACCAGCGCGGTCGGCCAGCTCGCGATGTGTTCCCGCGTGCTCAGCCAGACGCTGAAAATGCCGAAGGCGACGGCGACCAGTTCGAGCGGATCCATCGCGGGAGGGTAACGGTCCAGCGGGGGCGTTTACAAGGCACCAGGCTCCCGGGTATCGTCCGCCAACGTTCCCAATCGGAGCTCCCCGTGATCTGGCCGGTGCTGGCCCTGTCCGTCTCGCTCGCGACTCCCGTGAGCCTCCCGACCCGCTGCGAGGCGGCGCCACCGGCGGCGTCGGGGTCCACCGACAGCACGCTCACCCGGGCGTACGAATCGGGTGTCACCTGGGAGGCCTTCCTGGCGTCCGCGCGGGCGCGGCGTGCGCTCTGGCTGCGCAACTGGGATGCGGCGGTCATTCCCGCGGATGTGCTCGCCGCGGTCCGCGCGCTGCCCGGTCGCTACCGGCTGCTCGTCATCGCCGTGGACTCCTGCAGCGATTCGGTGAATACCATTCCGTTCCTCGCGCGTCTCGTGGCAGACCTGCCGAATCTGGAGATGCGGGTGCTGCACCCCGACGCGGCGCGGGCCCTGATGGCGGCGCGGCGTACCCCGGACGGACGTCCGGCCACCCCGACGGTCATCCTGCTCGACGAGAGGGGGCGGGACGTGGGGTGCTGGATCGAGCGGCCGGCCGAGCTCCAGCGGCTGGCCATCGCGGCGAGAGCCGGCGGCGGCACGCCAGAGTTCGCGGCCAGCAAGCAGGGTTGGTACGACCGCGATGCCGGCGCCTCCACTATCCGCGAGGTGGCGGAACTCCTGGTGGCCGCCGGCCGCGGGGCGCGCGGTTGTGACGGCGGGCCCAGCTCAGCGGGTCTCTAGGGCAGCGTTGTCCCCCGTCGTGGCCCGTGGCTAGATTGCAGGGTCACCCCCAAATCAACCCGGACGATATGGCGAAGGAAGAAGCGATCGAACTCGAAGGGACTGTCAGTGAAGTGTTGCCGAGCGCGACCTTTCGGGTCCTGCTCTCCAACGGTCACGACGTGCTGGCGACGATGGCCGGCAAGATGCGGCGTTTCCGCATCCGTGTCCTGCAGGGCGATCGCGTCACGGTCGAGGTCTCGCCCTACGACCTGAGCCGCGGCCGCATCACGTTCCGCCACAAGAACTGACGCGGCTCGCCGTACACGCACACGGGGCGCGCATCCACGCGGGATTCGCGCCCCGTCTCGGTTGG
>JAYQOZ010000143.1:0-6414 GCA_038145035.1 Gemmatimonadaceae bacterium
ATCGCACGCCTGATTGCCGAGCGCGGGCTTGCGCCGCACGAGATCCTCGCGGTGACCTTCACCAACAAGGCGGCCGCCGAGATGCGCGACCGCGTCAGCCGCGCCCTCGGTGAGGAGCCGTCGGGCATGTGGATCGGCACCTTCCACGGCATCGGCGCCCGGCTGCTGCGCCAGCATGCGGAACTCGCCGGCCGCACGCGCGAATACACCATCTACGACGAGGACGACAGCCTCGGCGTGATCAAGCGCCTGATGGAGCGGCACCGCATCTCGAACAAGGAGTTCGCGCCGAAGGCCATCGCCGGCGAGATTTCCTCGGCCAAGAACGCGCTGGTCGATGTCGAGGAGTACGAGTCGCTGGCCCGGACGCCGCTGGCCAAGGCCGCCGCCAGGGTCTATCGCGACCGCGAGGGGGCGCTGCGCGGCGCCAACGCCGTCAGCTTCGCCGACCTCCTGGTGCTGCCGGTGCGCATCCTGCGCGGCCACGATGACGTCCGTGCGCGGCTCGCCCGCCGCTTCCGCCACGTGCTGGTGGATGAGTACCAGGACACCAACCGCGCCCAGTACGAATTCGTGCGGCTCGTGGCCGGCGAGCATCGCAACGTGGCGGTCGTGGGCGACGATGACCAGGCCATCTACGGCTGGCGCGGCGCCGACATCCGGAACATCCTCGACTTCGAGCGGGACTTCCCGTCCGCGACCGTCGTGCGGCTGGAGGAGAACTATCGCTCCACCGCGGCGATTCTCGACCTGGCGAACCTGGTGATCGCGGAAAACGTCGGACGCCGCGGCAAGACGCTGCGGGCCATGCGCACCGGCGGCGATCGGGTGCAGCTGCTCGAGGCCGCCGATGACCGGGACGAGGCGGAGGCCATTGCCGAGGAGCTGCAGTCCTGGCGGCAGCAGGGGCGTCCGTACGGGGACAGTGCGGTGCTGTACCGCACCAACGCCCAGAGCCGCGGCTTCGAAGAGGCCATGCGGCGTGCCGGCATCCCGTACCGGCTCATCGGTGCGGTACGATTCTACGATCGGCGCGAGATCCGCGACCTGATCGCCTGGCTGCGTCTTGTCGCCAATCCGGCGGACGACGAGGCCTTTCGTCGCGCCATCGCCGCGCCGAGGCGCGGCGTGGGCGATGCCACGGTCGAGCTCCTGGCCGCCGAGGCGGAGCGGGCGGGTGTCCCGCTGCTCGGGATCGCGCGGCGCGCTGGGGAGATCGCGGGCATGCGGCCGGCGACCCAGGAAGGCCTGCGGAACTTCGTCGCCGTCGTCGACCGCCTCCGGGCGATGGCGGCCGACACCAGCGTAGACCGCCTGCTGGTGGAGCTGGTGGAGGCCTCGGGCTACGATGCCGCGCTTCGCGCCGAGGGGCCGGAGGGGTTGGACCGCCTCGACAACGTCCGCGAACTCGTGACCTCCGCCGCCGAGACGATCATCGACGATGGCGGTGAGGTCGGGCTGCGTCCGCTGGACCACTTCCTCCAGCGCGCCACCCTCGTCACCGCGCTCGACGCGCTGGGCCCGGACGCCGATGCGGTCACGATGATGACGGTGCACACGGCGAAAGGCCTGGAGTACGGACTGGTCTGCGTAACCGGACTCGAGGATGGGCTGTTCCCGCTCGCCCGGGCCTTCGATGATCCCGACACGCTGGAGGAGGAGCGCCGGCTGCTCTACGTGGCGATCACTCGCGCCGGGTCGCGGCTCGTGCTCAGCTGGGCGCACCAGCGCCGCCGTAACGGCGAGTTGCTCCCGGGCATCCGCTCGAGTTTTCTCCGCCACCTGCCGGAGGAATCGCTTGAGCATCGGCGCACCGTCCGCCTGCGCTCGACCACGCGTCTTGCCGCCCCGTCCTCGGGGCGCGGGTGGGGCCGCAGTGCCTCCCACGAAGGAGGCGCCTCGTTGCCGCGCGCAGCCAGGCCGACGTGGTCTCCACGTGAGGGGGCCAGGGTCTCCAGCTTCGTGCAGGACGAGGAGGCCTCGCAGGACCTCCCGAACTTCATCCCCGGCGAGCGCGTCGCGCACGCGCGCTTCGGCTCCGGCACCATCGCCGAGGTGACTGGGCAGGGGAAGGACGCGAAGGTGACGGTGGACTTCGACGACGAGGAAATCGGCCGCAAGCGCCTCGTGATCGCCTTTGCCGGCCTGCAGCGCGGCTACGACTGACCGACGCTAGGCCGGGGGAAGCTCCGGTCGGACGAAGAGGGGTACCTCGAGGCGCGGCACCCACTCCAGGCTTCCCGTCGGCAGCGCGAACCGATCGGCCGCGTCCTTGCGCGCCGCCCGCTCGCCGCCGCGCTGCAGGGCGAGCTTCCGGAGCTGCTTGGCCTCGTGCAGCGCCTCCTCGCCGCTGGGGTCGAGCTGCCGCGGCCGCGCCGCCGCGCCGCGCGCGAGCTGGTCCACGATGTACTCGAACGACAGCTCGAGGTGCGTACGCACCGTGGCCTCGCGCAGCACCCAGCGGCTGTTCTCGGCCATCAGGCCCATGATCCGCTGCCAGGTGGTCATGTCCGTCACCTGCACCATGCCGCGAAAGATCCGGCGATTGGTCCTGGTGCTGAAGATCGTCGGTGAGAGGATGCGGTCGAGATGCTCGTCTGCCCGCGCGTGGTCGAGCAGGATCAGCTCCCGGGCGCGTCGCGGCCATTGCTCGCCCGTCGCGGTCTCGAAGCGGCTCTCCCAGTAGCTGTGGCCGAGCCCGCTCGTGGAGGAGGAGATGGCCAGCTGGTGCGGCACGAAGTGGTTGTGCGCGACGACGTCGGCCGCGAGGTGCGAGAGATAGCCGTAGCCAAAGGACCGCAGCGCGTCATCCCGCGCCTGGTCGAGGATGTCGTCCCCGACGTTCCAGTGATGGCAATGCCGACCGACCTCGGCGTAGCGCTTCGCGAAGCTCGTGTCAGCCGCGATCGAGCCGTAGAGAAAGTCGTACGGGAACGCCTTGATGACCTGCGCGATGGCGGCGGGCAGGAACAGGTCCGCCGAGCGCAGCAGGGCCTCGCCGAGCAGGATGTGCGTTCCCGGTGTCCAGGCCCAGGCCTCGCGCGGCGTGAGGGCCAGGAGCAGGGCGGCAGCAAGCAGTGGAGGCAAGAACCGGCGCATCGGGGCGCGGGGTCGAGGTGCTGGCGCGTGGCGCGGAGCGACGCTCAGTCGTGCCGGCGCAACCGTGGGCCGCCGCGGCGCGGCGGCCGGCCGGCCGTCTTCTTGCGGCGCCGGTTCCGCCCCCGTCCGCGGAATAGCGCCCCGGCCCGCCCGCCCCCCAAGGCCCGGCCGGTGATGGCCGCGACGCGCTCGGCCGCCCGGTACACCCGGGCCAGGAGCTCGGCGAGGTCATCCACCCGCGCCGTGAGGTTGTCCACCGTGTCGCGCACCCGCTCGTTGGCGAGCTCCACCGTCTCCCGGGACTCCTCGGCGATCTCGCGGGCCACCGCCGCCACCCGCCGCACGTCCTGCGCGGCCATGTTGGCGTTCATCGTCAGCGGCCGCAGCTCGATGAGTAGCTCGTCGAGCTTCTGGTGCAGTTCGCGGCCCACGGCCCTCAGGCCAAGGAGCATTGCGAGTACGATGAGCACCAGCAGGAGCGTCAGTAGTGAGGTGAGCCCCGACGCCACGAACACGAGCTGTTCGAAGACGGTGCGCACCGGGGGCACCTGTTGGACGAGGACGGTGTCCGCCAGCGCGGCGGCCTGCAGCAGGAAGGGGAATCCCATGCTCGTATGGTCTCTGCGGGGTGGCGTCGCGTCAAGGCGATATATTTTCGCCCATGGCCACTCCCCAGTTCGTCGTTGAGGGCGGTCTCACGCTCTCCGGCAGCATTCGTCCCACCGGAAACAAGAACGCGGCGCTCCCCATTGTCTGTGCCGCGCTGCTCACCGACGAGCCGGTGACGCTTGAGAATGTCCCCCAGATCCGGGACATCGAGAGCTTGCTCGGGCTCGTGCGGGCCGCCGGCGCCAGCGCCGAGTGGACGGCGCCCGGCACCCTGCGCATCCACGCGGAGCGCGTCCGCGGGGACACCCTTGACCCCGATCTCTGCGCCGGGATCCGGGCGTCCATCCTGCTGGCCGGCCCGCTGCTGGCCCGCTGCGGCAGTATCACCCTGGCGCCGCCGGGCGGCGACGTCATCGGCCGCCGTCGCCTCGACACGCACGTGCTGGCCCTCGAGGCCCTCGGTGCGAAGCACGAGTTCGGGGAGCGTATCGTCTTTCGGGCCAAGGCCCTCGTGGGTGCGGACATCTTCCTCGACGAACCCTCGGTCACCGGCACCGAGAATGCCGTGATGGCCGCCGTCGCTGCCAGCGGCACCACGGTCCTGCATAACGCCGCCAGCGAGCCGCACGTGCAGGACCTCTGCCAGATGCTGGTCACGCTCGGCGCGCAGATCGAGGGCATTGGCTCGAACGTGCTCACGATCCACGGGGGCGCGCGGCTGCATGGTGGCCGCTACCGCATCGGCCCCGACCACATCGAGGTCGGCTCGTTCATCGGCCTCGCGGCGGTGACGCGCTCGACGCTGCGCATCGAGGACGCGGGCGTCCGGCACCTGCGCTCGACGCGATTGGGTTTCGAGCGGCTCGGTGTGCGCACCGAGGTGGACGGTGATGCGCTGGTGGTCCCCGACCGGCAGGAACTGCGCATCCAGTCGGATCTCGGCGGCGCGGTGCCCAAGCTCGAGGACCAGCCCTGGCCGGCCTTTCCGGCGGACGTCATGTCCATCGCCATCGTGACGGCCACGCAGTGCGAGGGCATCGTGCTGGTGCACGAGAAGATGTTCGAGTCCCGCCTGTTCTTCGTCGACAAGCTCATCGGCATGGGGGCGCGCATCGTGCTCTGCGACCCGCACCGGGCGCTGGTGAGCGGACCGACGCAGTTGCGTGGCGCGCGGGTGGAGAGCCCTGACATCCGGGCCGGCATGGCGATGCTCATCGCCGCGCTCTGCGCCAAGGGCACCAGCGTGATCAACAACATCGGGCAGATCGAACGTGGCTACGAGCGCATCGACGAACGCCTCAATGCGCTTGGGGCGTCCATCCAGCGCGTGGCTGGCTGATGGACCTGCCGCCGCGCCTCGAGATCCGCGCCTTCGAGGAATTCGGCGTCGGGGCTTTCACGACCACGCGTCCGGCGGGGGACTTCAACCTGAATGGTGAGGTTCCGGGCGCCCGCGACCGCTGGCTCCGGCTGCAGCAGGCCCTGGCGGAGGCCGGGGCACCGCGCCTGGCCTCCGCCGCGCAGGTCCACGGCACGCGCGTGCTGGTTCACCAGGCCGCCTGGGATGGCTGGCTCCGCGTCGACGATGCCGACGGGCACCTGGTCCTCGGCGGGGGAGCCGCCGCCGTGACCATTGCCGACTGCGTGCCCGTGTTCATCGCCCACCCCAGTGGCGCGGTGGGGATGGTGCACGCCGGCTGGCGCGGCACCGCCGGCGGAATTCTGCCCGAGGCCCTGCGCCAGTTCGCGGCGCAGGGCCTTCCCATCGACGAGCTGCGCGTGCACCTCGGCCCAAGCATCTGCGGTCGCTGTTACGAGGTCGGTGTCGACGTCTACGCCCAGCTTACCGGCTGGCAGACCCGGCATGCGCGCCACGTGGACCTCCGCGCGCTGCTCGCCGAGCAGGCCAAGCAGCTCGGCGTGGCGGGCTGGTCCGCAAGCGGGGAATGCACCCGCTGCGAGAACGCCGTGCTGTACTCGCACCGCGCCGGCGATGCGGGTCGACAGATCGCCTGCATCTATAGCCGGGTGGCTTGACTCCCTGAGCCGCACCCCGTATCCTCAGGGGGTCGGAGACATTCCGGGTGGTGGTTGCGGAGTGTGGGGGAAGGTCTCCCCGCACTTTTTTTGTTCTTTACAGGGAGTTCTGGTCGGTGAAGGAATCTCTGCAACGCATTGTGGCAGAAGAGCTTACGATACTTGGCCTCGAACTGGTCGAGCTCAAGATCGGCGGCTCCAAGGGCCGTCCGGTGCTCGACGTCCGGATCGATCGGCTGGACCTCCAGAAGGTGCAGGTGGCAGACTGCGAGCGCGCCTCGCGGGCCATCGAGGCACGGTTGGACGCGCAGCCGGACCTGATTCCGTCGCGCTACGTACTTGAAGTCTCGTCTCCCGGCATGGAACGGCCGTTGCGCAGCGTCGCCGAGTGGCGGCGCTTCACCGGGCGGCTGGCGAGCGTGAACAGCCCGGCGCTGCATGGGCGGCAGGAGTTGAAGATCGTGGCGGTCGAGGGGGACGTCGGCGCGGAGTCCATCCGGCTGCTGGATGAGAGGAAGGGAACGGAGCATGTGGTCGCGCTCGCGGCCGTCACCGACGCCCGCCTCGCGTTCCACTGGACGGCATAGGTCCTTTACACGACGGAGAGAGGGATGGGCGGTTCGGCCGAGATCCTGATGGCGCTGCGCGAGCTGGCGGACAGCAAGCAGA
>JAYQOZ010000144.1:0-6413 GCA_038145035.1 Gemmatimonadaceae bacterium
CTCCAGGTGCGCGCGGGGCGGGTGCCGTCGTACACGGTGGCCGTCGACCTCCCGGGCCAGCCGCGTTTCGCGCCACAACGCGTCGCGGCTGGTAGCGCCGGAACGGTTCGCCTCGTGGACCGCGAAGATGCCATCGACGATCTCGAGGACCGGCTGCGGGTGAGCGAGCTGGCCGGTGAGACCGTCGAAATCAGTTATGCGGCCCGCGATTCCCTCACCGCCGCCATGGTCCCGAACCTTGTCGTGGCGCGGTACATGGAGCGCCGCAAGACCGTCGACCGGGGACTGAACCAGCGGCGCGTGGAGTTTCTCTCGGCACAGGCCGACTCCGTGCGGAGGGCCCTGCGTGCGGCAGCGGGCGCTCTCCGGGGTGCCCAGGAAGGTGGGCAGGTGGTGTCATTGGAGCTGTCTGAGCGCGCGGAGGTCGAGGGCCGCATCGCGGTGCAAGCGCGCTTGGGGGAGACGGAGGCAGAACTGGCAGCGCTGGAGCGCCTCATCGTCGACGTCGGGACTGGTGATCCCCGGCGGCTTGCGGGATTCCCCTCGCTGCTGCGCTCGCCGGCGGTCAACGCAGTGGTCGCCGATATGGCCACGCTCGGCACGGAGCGCGCACTCCTCCTGGCGGAGGCGACGCCACGTGCCCCGCGCGTAGTTGCAATCGATTCGGCGCTTGGACTCCTGCGAACGCAGGTCCTGCCGCTCGCGCAGACCTACGCGCAGGCGCTGCAGGTGCAACGCGAAGACTTCCGTCAGCAGCTGGTGGCCTCTCGGGCTCGGAGCGCGGTTTTGCCGCGGGCGGCCGAGTCGCTGCTCCTGCGGGAGTCCGAGGTAGAGGGCCTGGGGCGCCTTGCCCTTGCCGTGGAGGCCCAGTTGCTGGACGCTCGGCTTGCGGCCCTGGGGGAGGGCGGCGACGTCCGAGTGGTCGACCCCGCCGTGGTTCCCCGGCGGGTGGCGTTTCCACGGCCGTTGCCGACCCTCGCGATCGGGTTGCTCGTCGGCCTCTGCCTTGGCGGCCTGGCCGCGTTGGCGCCGCTGGGGAGCGCCGAGGAGCCTGCGGAGGCCTGAGTGCGGCTGAGCACGCGCAGCGTTCTGTCCGCCGCGGCGCTGGCGCTCGCGATTGGGAACTTCGGACGCATCCCATTCATCGAACTGGGTGGTAGGCCGGGTGCGGTTTCGCTGCTCGACTTGGTGCTTCTGCCGCTCTGGGTCTTGCTCCTGCCCACGCTGGCGTCAGGGGCCCGACGCTGGCGCCTCGACGGGGTATCGGGCGGCCTCCTCTGCTTCCTCGTGGTCGCCGCAATCTCGACGGCGCTGGCGGGACCGCGCTGGGGCTTGGGGGCGGCAGCCTGGTTGTCGAGCGCCGCATTCCTGGTGCGCTGGGCCTTGTATGCCGGCTACTTCGTGCTGTTGGTCTCCGAGCCAGACGCGGAGCGCGAGGGGGACGTCGTCTGGGCGCGTTTCGAGCGGGTGTTCCTCGTGATGGCGGGTTTCGGCCTCCTCCAGGTTGCGGTGTTCCCCGACCTTGGTGCCCGGATGGCGGAGGTCACTGGTATCCCGGCGGACCCCCAAGGGCGTCGGCTCGTGAGCACGTTGTTCGATCCCCAGCATATGGGCGGGCTGCTGGTGCTTGCGCTCCTGTTTCAGCTTGCGCGGGTCGCCGAGGCGCTGCCGGTGCGCCGTCTGCCGCTGGCGTTACTGGCGACGGCGTTACTGCTCACCGTCTCGCGGTCGGCCATCTTGGGGTTCGCCGTCGGGCTACTCGGCATTGTGGTGGTGCGCGGGGTCGGGCGGGAGCTGCGGCGGCTGGCGCTCGCCGGGGGGCTGTTGCTGTTGCCGCTGTTGCCCGCGCTGCTGGACTTCGCGGTGTCGTTCAATAAACTGCGGGAAGATGGATCCGCCGTGCAGCGGTTGATTCCGTGGCTTCGCGGCCTGACGCTGGTCCGGGATTTCCCGTTGCTGGGCGTCGGCTTCAACGCTGCCGGGCACGCGCAGCGCGCGTACGGCTGGGTGGCTATCGGGGGCAGTGACGTCACAATGGACGGTGGCCTGCTCTTCATTGCGGTCATGACCGGTGGCCTCGGGCTTGCGGCGTTCGTGAGTATGCTGTGGGCGCTCTGGCGCACCGCGCGCCGGACCTGGTCCAGCACAACAGCCGCCCCGGATGTTCGGGCGTTCGCCGTTGGTACCGTGGCAGCGACGGCGGCGATCGTCGCGCAGTCGTTCTTCACCAGCACACTGCTGACGCCGTGGATGATGCTGCCCCTGTGGGTGGCCTGGGCCCGCGTGGTGCGCGCGGCCCCTGTGACAGCCCCTGCGCCAGCAGCGGCAGGCCGTCGGCGTCGCACGGCGGCCCGCTGGGTTGCCTCCGGTGGCGCGGCCATCCTGCTGCTGGCCGCTGGAGGCTGCGAGCCCTGCGCCGGCCTGGCCGACTGCACGGTCGCAGAGCGCCGAGTCCTGACGGGGACGATTCTTTCGCGCGCAACGAACAAGCCACTGCGGGGCCTCAGCGTTCAGGCCGAGGGGCGCGCGGCGCTCACGAATGCCGCCGGGCGCTGGATAATCGAGCTACCGCCGGGGGATTCCCTGGTGAACGTCGTGGTTGGGGGCGATTCGGGGTACATCGCCACGGGCGTGCGGGCACGCTCCGTCCGCGTGAGCGGTGACGCGACGGAACTCGGGGTCTGGTACGACCAACCCTTCTTTCAGTTCATCGTTGGATTCGACTACCGAGGCGCACTGCTGCCCGGGGTTTCCGGTCGCTTTGTCATTGACTCGGCACTGGGCGGGCAGACGATTGTCTCCGTCCCGGAAGGGGGAGGATACCATCGGTTCTCGGGGCCCGCACCGCGTCCTGGGGCCGTGCCTGGCACGCTCACACTGTCAGTCGACGGCCGCGGTACATGGGTATTGCCGAATCTCTCGCTCGAGGCCGAGTACGCGCTGCGTATCGCGACCGTCCGCGGCACCATCCATCTCGCGAAGGCTTATCAGTACGGCGGCAACGTGGTAGACCGTGGCACGTTTGAGAGCAGTCCCGGCACGCTGATTACGTTCACGCGCACCGCAGGGCTCGAACTGGACGCGCCCGTCTCCGCCGTGGCGCGGGAGCTTGGGTTTTTCACGTTTGACATCGTGCCGCGCGGTCGAGGGCGCGTCATCGGCGACCTGAGTTTCGCGCCGCCCAATGGCCGGCCGGCGTACGTGTACCGGAACGTGGCGTTGGAGACGTACGAATCGGGTGAGGTGCCGTATCTCGGCTTGTTCGCCCACGGCGAACGCTGGGACTGGGTGGTTGAGGTGCGGCGCGCGGCGGATTCCTCCGCCGTGGCGTGGACGCCCTTTGAGTTCGTGCGGACGGGCGGACTGCGCCCGGAGGCGGGAGACACCATCCGTGGATCGAGCAACGGGTCGGGGCGCCTGCTGATCCGCTCGAGCGTCCGCGACACGGGAACCGTGACCGGCGTGCTGACCATGCGGCCGGAGGGGCGTGCGCCGGTGCCGGTGGGCACCTTCGGGCTCCGCACCTTCGCGGCGGACTCCCAGTACTTTGCCGGACTGCGATTCGTCCCCCTGTTGCGGTCGTTCCGGTACGGCGGCAACGTGGTAGACCGTGGCACGTTTGAGAGCAGTCCCGGCACGCTGATTACGTTCACGCGCACCGCAGGGCTCGAACTGGACGCGCCCGTCTCCGCCGTGGCGCGGGAGCTTGGGTTTTTCACGTTTGACATCGTGCCGCGCGGTCGAGGGCGCGTCATCGGCGACCTGAGTTTCGCGCCGCCCAATGGCCGGCCGGCGTACGTGTACCGGAACGTGGCGTTGGAGACGTACGAATCGGGTGAGGTGCCGTATCTCGGCTTGTTCGCCCACGGCGAACGCTGGGACTGGGTGGTTGAGGTGCGGCGCGCGGCGGATTCCTCCGCCGTGGCGTGGACGCCCTTTGAGTTCGTGCGGACGGGCGGACTGCGCCCGGAGGCGGGAGACACCATCCGTGGATCGAGCAACGGGTCGGGGCGCCTGCTGATCCGCTCGAGCGTCCGCGACACGGGAACCGTGACCGGCGTGCTGACCATGCGGCCGGAGGGGCGTGCGCCGGTGCCGGTGGGCACCTTCGGGCTCCGCACCTTCGCGGCGGACTCCCAGTACTTTGCCGGACTGCGCTTCATCCCCTTCCCATGATGGACCCGATCGCCGACGCCCACCTGCGCTCGTGATGGGGCACGCGCAGCTCGAACGCCACGTCGTGCTGAATGGGGTGGGCTGGCTGCTGCCGGCGCTGCTGGCGATTGCCGCGGTCCCCGCGCTCGCCACGCTGCTTCAGCCTGACCGCTTTGGTCTGCTGTCGCTCACCTGGGCTGCCGTATCAACCTTTGCCATCCTTGACCTTGGGCTCGGGCGTGCCCTGAGTCTCGCGGTTGCCGACCGAAGGGCCCGAGGGCGTGCCGCAGAAGTTCCGGCGCTGGTGCGCGCGGCTGGTGTCCTGACGTGGGCCGCGTGCGTGCCCTGTGCGCTGACGGGACTGATCGTTGCCCCATGGATTGCGGAACATCTGCTTGACCTGCCGCCCGCGCTACTCGCGGAGGGCACCCGCAGCGTCCGCTGGCTGGCCATCGCCCTGCCGCTGGTGGTGCACGGCATCGTGCTCCGGGCTGCGTTGGAAGGCGCGCTGCGGTTCGAGGCGGTGAACGCGTTTCGGGTGCCGCTGGGGATCGTCACCTGGGGTGGGCCGTGGCTCGCGGCGGCGTACTCGACCGACGTCTCCGTGCTGACGGGCGTCGTCGTGGGCGGACGGGCCGTGTATTGGGCGGCGCAGTGGTGGTTGCTCGCGCGCGAGGCGCGCGGCGTCCAATCCCAGGCCGGGTTCGCGCCGTATCGGGCGCTTTGGGTCGGGGGCTCCTGGATAACGCTCAGTGGGCTGTTGACGCCGGTGATGACCGCCCTCGACCGCATGCTGGTCCCGATGGTGGCGCCCATTGCGGCGGTTGGCTGGTACGTGGCTGCCGGTGAGGGAGCCACAAAGCTCTGGCTGTTTCCTGCGGCGCTGGCACCGGTGCTGGGCCCCGCGCTCGCGGCCGCCTTTGCGCGTGGCGAGGCGGTCGAGACAACCCGGCTGCTGGTGCGGGCGACCCGCGCGACCCGCCGCGTCCTCGTTCTGCCCGCCTTGCTGCTCGCGGGGGGCGCGGATCCGCTGCTGCAGTGGTGGCTTCGAGAGTCGTTTGACCCCGCCGTCGTGGCTGGCTTTCAGTGGTTTGTGGTGGCCGTCTTCGCCAACAGCATCGCGCAGGTCTCCTACGCTGGTCTCCAGGCCGGGGGGCAGGCACGAGCCGCGGCCCAACTGCACCTGGTGGAGCTGCCGCTCTTTGCCGGCGCCCTGTGGTGGGCCGCTCAGCGATATGGTGCGAGTGGTGCCGCTGCCGTGTGGGGTGCGCGGCTGTTGCTCGACGCCGTAGCGATGATGGCCCTGGGCACGCGACGCGTGGGTCTACCTGCTGGCGAGGCAATGCGCTCGGTCAGTGCCATTGCGCTTCTGCTCATTCCGCTGCTGTGGCGCTGGATGTCGGGCTGAGGTGCCGGCCGATTCGCTAGCGCGCGGCCGGCGTCAGGTTCGGTGTGTGCCCGACGATTCGCCGTACCAGGTGAATCAGCGCCTCCATGCGGCGGACGCCGAGCAGCAGGACGGAAACAAACCAGATGTGGTACCATGCCGACCGCGAGAAGCCGATCTGCGCAAACGCGCGGTAGGCGGCCCAGAGGTCCTTCCGGGAGCGTGCGGCGAACACGCGCAACGTATGGTACGAGTACCGGCCAAAGTCTGCCCGGATGTCGTTCGCGATGCCCCGAAGCCCGGTCCGGCGCTCGACGCCGTCGGCGATGGCGAAGAGCCCTTCGATGAGCCTGACGTGGGTCTCCAGGGGCTGGACGCCCGGCGTGAATCGGCCCTGTTCCGCCCTTGCGTTCCCAAACTCCGGGGTGCCGCCTCGCCGGAAGTGCGCAAGAATCTCGGGGAGGTAGAGCAGGGGTTTCTGCGCCAACACCGCCCCCGCCAGCCACTGCTGGTAGAAGAGTGTCCCGTCCCACTCCGCGGTTTCCGCCGCCGCCGCAGCATCCCGGTGGAAGACGACGCCACTGACGCTGACAAAGCGTCGGTAGCAGGCCAGGATCGCCCCGCGCCCCGGCGCAAAGAGCCGTGCAGACGCATAGTAGCGGTTCGTTTGCACCGTGTTTGTTGGATCACCGTCGAAGAACGTGTAGGCACGCAGGATTGCCCCCACTTCGCCATACCGTTGAATGCAGGCATGGACGGCGCGCAAGGCGCCCGACGCAACGAAGTCATCGTTGCCGAGAAAGAACACGTACTTCCCGTGGGCCAGGGCCACAAGATTCCGGAAGTTGCGGTCGTAGCCTAGGTTCTCGGG
>JAYQOZ010000145.1:0-6380 GCA_038145035.1 Gemmatimonadaceae bacterium
CCCGCCGTGGGGAGTGCGAGGTTCAGCGCCATCGAGAAACAGCCGGCGTGCGCAGCGGCAATCAGCTCCTCGGGGTTGGTGCCCGGGGCGCTCTCGAAGCGGGTGGCAAACGAGTAGGCGCCTTCGAAGGCTCCGCTGCCAAGCTTGATGTGGCCGTTGCCGGACTTGAGCTCGCCCTGCCAGCGGGCCTGCGAGGTACGGGTGATCATCTGGGTCCTCAGGGAGTGGGGATTGGCGTACGTGCAAATTCTCGCGATGCACGGCGCGGCGCTACCCGTGGCACTGGCACCTGCCGGCGCTTGCCGGCGCTTGCCGGCGCTTGCCGGCGCCGCGTCCGCGGGGCAGTTTCGCAGCACCCCTCGCGGAGCTCCGGGTGCAAAGCAAGGCCACCACTTTTGGCGCATATCTCAAGGCGCTGCCGGCGGACCGCCGCGCCAGCATCGAGGCCATTCGTGCCGTGGTCGTGGCCAACATGGATCCGGCACTCGAGGAGGGCATGCAGTACGGGATGATCGGCTGGTACATCCCACACACCGTGTTCCCCGCGGGATACCACTGCGATCCGAAGCAGCCCCTGCCCTTCGCCTGCATCGCGTCGCAGAAGCACTACATCTCGCTGTACCTGATGAGCCTCTACGCGGACGGAACCTCCGCCGAGCGCTGGTTCCGATCCGCCTGGGCGACGTCGGGCAAGAAGCTCGACATGGGCAAGTGCTGCATCCGCTTCAGGTCGTCCGAGGATGTGCCCCTCGACGTGATCGCCGAGGCATTCAAGCGCGCCTCGGTCGCCCAGCACCTCGAGCACTACGCGACCATCGATCCGAGAAACCGCTCGAAAGCGCGCAAGACCTCCGCATCCAAGCCCGCGACACAGACCACCACCAGGAGTCGATAGCCATGCCCCGTCTCACCTTCTCGATAGTTGCCATCGCCTCGCTGGCGCTCACGGCCTCGTCGCGCCCGGACAGCCAGGCGCCCGATCCGCGCATGAACTTCTTCATCACCAGCGCCGGCCCCGGCGACGGCGGCAACCTCGGTGGACTCGCCGGCGCCGATGCGCATTGTGCCAGGCTCGCCGAGGCGGTCGGTGCCTCCCGCAAGATGTGGCACGCCTACCTGAGTGCCGCGGCGCAGGAGGGGCAGCCCGCCGTGAACGCCCGCGACCGCATTGGCCGCGGCCCCTGGTTCAACGCCAAGGGTGTGCAGGTCGCCAGGGACCTCGCCGACCTGCACGGTGACGGCAACCAGCTCGGCAAGGCGCACAGCCTGAACGAGAAGGGCGACGTCGTCAACGGCCGTGGCGACACCCCGAACATGCACGACATCCTCACCGGCTCGAACCCCGACGGCACGCTGGCGTCCGAGGGCGGCGCCGCGCCCTGCGACAACTGGACCAGCAACGCCGAGAGCGGCAGCGCGATGGTCGGACACCACGACAGGATCGGCGGCGGCGTCCGGCCCACCTCCTGGAACTCGGCGCATCCCTCGCGCGGCTGCGGGCAGGCCAACCTGCAGGCCACCGGCGGAAACGGACTCTTCTATTGCTTCGGGATGTAAGGAGCGAATCCGGTCACTGCGGGCACGACGATCGTGACCCAGTGCTGGAATCGGTCGGAGCAGGCGCCGGACGCCGGCAGCGCGTACGAAGCCACCAGCGTCATCGTTGCCACGAGGAGCATCCGCGCGCGCATCAGGAGATGCCGCTGTTGCGCGCCGCGAAGCGCAAGCGCATACCTTGAGACATGGCGCCCGAACGAGGATCGTCGACCCTTGACCGCGAGGCGAAGGCCCAGGCCAAGGAGCTCACCGATGTCCAGGCCTCCGTCATCTACGAGGTCATCCGCCGCGAGGGCGAGCGTGAACTGCGCCGCCCGACGAGCGCCCTCTGGTGGTCCGGCGTCAGCGCCGGCCTCGCCATCAGCACCTCCGTCCTGGCCAAGGGCTTCCTCACCAGCGCGCTCCCCGATGCTCCCTGGGCCCCGGCCGTCACGAACCTCGGCTACACCGTCGGCTTTCTCATCGTGATCCTCGGGCGCATGCAGCTGTTCACCGAGAACACCATCACGCCAATCCTCACGCTGCTGCACCGCCCGGACGGCCGGACGCTGGTGGCCACCGCACGGCTCTGGTTCATCGTGCTGACGGCGAACCTCCTCGGCTGCCTGATCGCGGCGGCGCTGATCCAGTACGTGCACATCGTGCCGGCGGCGCAGATGACGGGCATCCTGGACATCTCGCGGCACTACGCGGAGATCACCCCCCTCCAGCATTTGGCCTGGGGCATGCCGGCCGGCTTCCTGATCGCGGCCCTCGTGTGGATCCTGCCACGCATGGAGGCGGCCGGCGAGGTGATGGTGATCATTCTGCTCACCTATGTCATCGGCCTCGGCGGATTCTCGCACGTGGTGGCCGGCTCCACCGAGCTCTTCCTGCTCGTGCTGGACGGTGAGCTGTCGCTGGTGGATGCGGTCGTCCGCGGCATCATGCCCGCCCTGGCCGGGAACGTCATGGGTGGGACGGGCATCTTTGCGGCGCTGACCTACGCGCAGGTGCGCGAGGAGGTCTAGTCCGACGCCGCCAGGCCCACCGCCACCCGCGTGCGCCCGTCGCGGACCCTCTGTCGAGCGGCGGGAGCCGACGATAGAATGCCGGAGCAGCCCCGCACCTCCCCTCCCCCCGCCCTTCACCGCGTGCGCCTCAGGTCCCTCGGCATCACGTACGTGCTGCTCCTGGCCCTGCAGGGAACGGCGGCGGCACAGCAGGCGGACGGCGTGCAGGTCCGCCTGCGCCCGCGAGGTGCGGCATCGCCGTGGATCGAGGGCCGAATGCGGGCACTCGGCGCCGACTCCGTGTCCCTGGCCCTGCCCCGTGGCGCGGAGCGCCTGCACCTTCGACCCGAGGAGGCATGGCTCGAGCGCGCCGAGGGCCGCAACTATCGCGGGGCCGTCGCCCGGGGGGCCCTGATCGGTGCCGCCGTGCTGCTGGCCGTGCCGCTCATCGCCGGCGAGAACATCTATCAGGGCAAAGGCGTCCTGCTCGCACCGGCCATGGCGAGCTTCGGCGGGGCGCTCGGCGCCGGCGCCGGCCTGCTCCTGGCCCCGAGCCGCTGGGTGCCCCTGCAGCCCGACCCGCCGGCCTGTTCACGCTGGACGCTCACCGTCGGCAGCGCCGTCCTCCTCCGGCGCGGCGAGACGAGCCTACGCGGCGAGATACGGCAGCATACGCGAGAGCGGCTGACGCTCGTGGCACCGGGCAGGGACTCCGTGCTCCTTGACCTCGACCTGGGCGCCGGGTCGGCGGAGGCCGAGGCGTGGCGGGTCGAACTCAGTGGCGTCCGCGACCGCCGGCGGGCCGCAGCCGTGGGCGCCCTCGTGCTGGGGGGCATCGGGATCATCGGGGCCGCCACGGATGAGTCGGTCAGCACGCTTGACGCGATCTTTGGCATTGGTGGCAATACCGCCATCGGGGCGGCGCTGGGGGCCTGGTGGGCGCCCCTGCGACGCCACCCGATCGCGCTGCGCTGCCCTGCGGCGTAGCGCCGTCCGGCTGGCCTGCGTGGCTGGCCACCCGCGCCAGTCTCGATACCTTACGGGTCTCCGCGGGCCCGCCCCGCGCCCCCACCACCAGAGTGAGGTCCGGAATGTTGCGTCGTCTCACCGCTCCCGCGGCGCTGGCCACGGCACTGGCCGTGCTCCCCATCGCCACTTCCGCCCAGGCCCCCCGCGCCGCCACCGCCGGCAAGACGCTCGTCGCCAAGTTCATCGACGACAACGCCACGCAGTATGGCCAGGTCGCGCAGACCATCTGGAACTACGCCGAGGTCGGCTACCAGGAGACGCAGAGCTCGGCACTGCTGCAGCAGACGCTGCGAGACGCCGGCTTCACCATCGAGACTGGCGTGGCGGGGATCCCGACGGCATTCGTCGCCACCTACAGCAGCGGCCCGGGCCCGGTGATCGGCATCCTCGCCGAATACGACGCGCTCCCGGGCATCACGCAGGACCGCACGGCCGAGCGGAACCCGATCGGCGACAAGCCGGCCGGTCACGCCTGCGGCCACCATCTCTTCGGCACGGCCTCGACGGCCGCCGGCATCGCGGTGAAGCAGTGGCTGCAGTCGTCGAACATCCGCGGCACGATCCGCGTGTACGGCACGCCCGCCGAGGAAGGCGGCGCCGGCAAGGTCTACATGGTGCGCGAGGGACTCTTCAAGGACGTGGACGTGATGCTGCACTGGCATCCCGGCGACCGGAACGCAGCCGACGCCGCCAGTTCGCTGGCCAACAAGAGCGCCAAGTTCCGCTTCCACGGCGTCAGCGCGCATGCCTCGGGTGCGCCGGAGCGCGGCCGTTCGGCGCTCGACGGCGTCGAGGCCATGAACATGATGGTGAACCTGATGCGCGAGCACGTGCCCTCCGACGCTCGCATCCACTACGTCATCACCTCCGGCGGCAGCGCACCGAACGTGGTGCCGGACTTCGCCGAGGTCTTCTACTACGTGCGGCACCACGACCCGCAGGTGGTGCTGGCGCTGTTCGACCGCGTGGTGAAGGCCTCCGAGGGCGCGGCGATGGGCACTGGCACGACGGTGGAGCACGAGGTCATCCACGGCGTCTACAACCTGCTGCCGAACGTGGCCCTGCAGCGCGCCATCCACGCCAACCTCACGACCGTCGGCGGGATGACCTACACCGACAGCGAGCGTGCCTTCGCGGAACTCGTGCGCGGCAGCTTCGGTGGCACGCCGCCCGAGCTGAAGGTCGCCAGCGAGGTACAGCCGTTCCAAATCGTCGAGGGCAATCCCGGCGGCGGCAGCACCGACGTGGCCGACGTCAGCTGGGTGGTGCCCACGGGCGGCATGCGCGCCGCGACCTGGGTACCGGGCACGTCCTCGCATTCATGGCAGGCCATTGCCGCGGGCGGCATGAGCATCGGCAACAAGGGGATGGTGATTGCCGCCAAGACGCTGGCGATGACGGCGGTAGACCTGTTCACGCAGCCGGCGCTGGTGACCGCGGCCAAGGCGGAGTATCGCGAGAAGGTGGGCCCGAACTTTACCTACCGGTCCCTGCTCGGCGACCGCCCGCCGCCGCTGGACTACCGCAAGCCGGCGGGGCCTGGCGGGCAGTAGGCCGACCGATCCTGCAGGAGTGGCCGCGGCCCCGGGATGCACGCAGGTTTGTCGCATGCGAACCGCACTGCTGCTCTCGACCCTTGCGCTGGCCGCGGCCTGCGCGCGCCCGGCGGCCCCGGCCCGCGACTATCTCGCCGTCTGGACGGCGTCGGCGGATAGCACCCAGCCAGACTTCCTCGCCGTCCTCGATGTGACAGAGGGTGGCGAGCGGTACGGCGATGTCGTCACGACGCTGCCGGTCCCGGGCCTGCGCAACGGCCCGCACCATACCGAGCACGAGATGCCGGCGGATGCGCAGCTCTTTGCCAACGGTTTCGGCGGCGGCCGCAGTTGGATCTTCGATCTCCGCGATCCCACGAAGCCGCACATCGCCGCGAGCTTCACCGGCTTCGAGGGCTACGAGCATCCGCATTCGTTCCTGCGCCTGCCGAACGGCAACGTGCTCGCGACCTATCAGATGAAGCACGGTGAAGGCCCAATGCGTACTGGCGGGCTCGTCGAGCTGACGCCCCGCGGTGAGATGGTCCGATCCTCGTCGGCGGATCGCCCGGAGTTGCCGGCCGATCTCCGGGTGTACAGCGCGGGCATCGTCGAGCCGCTGGACCGCATCGTGACGACCACCACCGACATGGATAGCGAGGCCGACGGCCGCTACCTGCAGGTCTGGCGCCTGTCGGACCTCTCGCTGCTGCACTCGTTCCCGTTGGCGGACGGTGCGCGCGGCGGTGAGGGGCTGGCGACGGCGGAGCCGCGCGTGCTCGCGGACGGCAAGACGGTGCTGGTCTCGACGTTCATGTGCGGGCTCTATCTGATGGAAGGGCTCGAAACGGACGCGCCGTCGGCCAAACTCGTGTCGTCGTTCCCCACGAAGCCGGATACGTACTGCGCGATTCCCGTGATCGTCGGGAACCACTACCTGGTCACGGTGCCCGCCTACAACGCGGTGGTGAGTCTCGACATCAGCGATCCGGCGAATCCGCGCGAAGTCAGTCGTTATGCGTTTGCGGACACGAACGTGGTCCCGCACTGGATCGCGGTGTCGCCGGATGGCCGGCGCGTGGCGCTCACCGGCTACGGATCGATGCGGAATACGGTGTACCTCCTGCGCTTCGATCCCGAGACCGGGGAGATCTCGCTGGACGAGCGCTTCCGCGATGCGGGCACCGAGGCGCCGGGCGTGCAGCTCAGGGATCGCGCGTGGCCGCACGGCGGGAACGGCGCAGGCGTGCCGCATGGGGCGGTGTTC
>JAYQOZ010000146.1:0-6319 GCA_038145035.1 Gemmatimonadaceae bacterium
GGGCAATGCGGTCGCGGAGTCGCAGGGCTAGTCGCAGCGCTACGGGTTTGCCACCCGGGGATTCCCGGGGCTCGGCAGCGAGGTGCAGCTGCCTTGTGGCGGCGGGCTGGGTTCACGCCTCCCACGGCATCGGCCGCATCTAGGGGTTCCGCGGCTGCGCCGTGCGACCGCCGCTCGACGCCGGTGCAGCGGAGGATCCCGTAGATGAGCTCGGCGAACTCGTCGGCCGGCTGACGGAGGTCGCCGACGTTCCCGACGAGCCGCGCGGACGCACCGGTTGCGAGCTCGGGGCGTTCGGGTTCTGCTCATAGCCCCTGCCCTTCACCATCCGCCCGCCACGATCGTTGCGTGGCGTCCCGGTGACCGTTACCGGCCGCTCGTTGTAGCCATACGCCCAGTACGGATAGCTCGCGTTGCGACCCCAGCGATATCCACCCCAGAACAGGCCTGCATTCAGGCAACTCACTGGCGCGCACCAGCTGCCGAACCCCGGCGAGGCGTAGGGCATCCCCCAGGGCACCAAGCCGCTCGCCATGTCCCAGTACAGCCGATTGCACATGCCGCTGTCCATCGCGCTGATGGGCCGCGACGCACCCGCGTAGCCACTCGTCCTGCGATTGCCGCCAGCCGCCGCGAGGAGCTCCGCAGTGCTCACCGCACTCGCCGCGCCGTCGTTCGCCACCGTGACCCGGAAGTGCTGCGGGTTGCCAAGTGCGACCACCATGTCGATGGTGGACGCCGGGATAGCCGCCTTCTGCAGGCGCTCGAGCTCGGGACGCGTGGCAAGCACGGTGAACGGCGTGGTCGCGGCCACGGCCGCCAGCCAGGTCTCGACCACACCCGGTTCCAGCTGGCCTGTGGCGTCGACGATTTCGTCGGCGCCGGGCAGCGGGCGCGCCTTGCGTCGCGCTGCGGCCGCCACGTCCTCGACACCGGACAGCTCCTGCCGCACAGCGTCCGTGAGCGTCCTGAGGGGCATCCGAGATGACTTCAACGTCCGCACCGCCGTCCGCGTGCCGGTCCGGACGGCGTGAATCTCCACCCATTCCTCAGTGGGCGACAGCGCGAGCAGCGTTGTCGTCGCGCGCCTTACACCGTCGCCACAGTCCACCGTGCCGGCGATGTACACGCGACGGCCGTCCCGCGAAATCTGGGCCGTCTCGTCGCCCGTGCACCCGTTCTCATCGATGGGCATGGGCACCCCATCGGCGCGAAGGATGGCGTGGCGTGCCACCGCCCCGCCCTCCACCGTCACGAGCTCGGCGCTCCGCGGATCACCGGCCACCGGGACGATGCAGGAGATGCTTGCAGGTCCGGCGCCGAGGGCGGCCGCGTCGGGCAACCAGCACCCGAAGAGAAAGGCCCAGGGATTGTCCGTGGCGTCCTGCGCCCGCAGTCCGGACGGCAGCAGCAGCGCGGACACCAGCGCGAGCGTGGAAATGCGAAGGAGGGTCATCGTCGCCTCAGAAGCGAATGGTGAGCCCGAGCGTGCTCGACACACCGGAAAGGTCGATGCGGTCGAACCCGGAGAAGTCGCGGCCAAGGTCGCCGCGCGCGTACGCATAGCGCATCTCGCCCGTGATCTGGATGGCGGGATAGAGCGACCAGCCCAATCCGACGCTGCCCTGGGCGAACGGCGCGACGCCCTCGGCCGCAAACTCGTCGCGAAAGACGTTGAGCGTGCCGGGATCGATGAAGTCGCCGTACTGGACGAATCGGTACTTCATGCCGCCGACGGCACCACCCACAAATGGCACGAGGACGTTGGGAACCCAGGCCCGGCTGCCGATCATGCGGCCGCGCTCCCGGAGGTAGTACCGGGCGCCGATGCCGACCGGCGAACGCGTGAACCGCGTGGTCTGCTCGATCTCTGCCCCGGCGTTGTCGACCCAGTCGCGGAAGCTGCTGCGCCGACGCACGCCATTCGAGGCGATGGAGAAGACCAGATCCACACGCGGCGACAGGGTGATCGCGAGGTCGACACCCCGGTCCACGCTCTGGAAGTCGCGCCGCCCGAGCGTGAGGTCGTCAAAGGTCTGGGAAAAGACGTCGCTGCCGGCGCCGGCCATGGCGAGGCCGCCATACACCGTGAGGGTGGCCGGCGGCGGGCGAAACAGGTAGCCGCGGGACGCGGACGACTGGGCGGCGGCACCGGTGGCCCAGCCCATGAGCGTCATGAGGTTCAGTGCTGCTAAGGTCTTCCGAAATCGCATTCGGACCTGGTCGAGATACCTAGAACACTATAGAGCCTAACAGACGGATGCGCCAGAGCTTACCCGTCGTCTGACATTCGGCGGACCCCTGGGGGGGGAGGGTACCGGCGCGCAGGAGCTGCACCTCGTGTCGCATCCAGACCGTGGTGGGGGCCACGGGCCGCGATGCGGATGCGGCCGCTACCACGACGTTCGGACTCGACGTGGCGGAGGCACGGCGCGTGGCGGGAGGCGGCGTCACGCGCCATCTGGGTGTACATTCGCGCGCGTCAGCGCCGTCACCCCACGCCTACCCCGCACCGTCATGCGCTTACATTACCTTGCCCGACTCGGCCTGCAGGCCGCCCTGCCCGCCGAACTGCCCGCCATACTGCCCGCGCAGTCCGCGCCGGTCGCCCCGCTCATCCGGGAGATTGAGGCGCAGCTGCCCCGCGTGATGCCCAAGGTTGTTGTGTGGCGGCGGGACATCCACGAACATCCGGAACTCGGCTATCAGGAGACGCGCACCGCCGCGTTGGTCGCCGCGCACCTCCGCAGCCTCGGTATGGAAGTGCGCACTGAAGTGGGGCGCACGGGCGTAATCGGCATCCTGCGCGGCGGCCGCCCGGGACCCGTCGTGGCGCTGCGAGCCGACATGGATGCCCTGCCCGTCACCGAACTGGCCGATGTACCATTCGCGAGCAAGGCGACGACTGAGTGGCAGGGGGTCCAGACGGGCGTGATGCACGCCTGTGGGCACGACAATCACGTCGCGATCCTCATGGGTGCCGCCGAGGTGCTCGCGGGCATGCGGACCTCGCTCCCGGGCACCGTGAAGTTCTTCTTCCAGCCTGCCGAGGAGGGCGGCGGCGGCGCTCGGGCCATGGTCGCCGAAGGCGCGCTCGATGACCCGAGCCCCGACGCGGTGTTCGGACTGCACGTGTGGCCGACCCCCGTCGGCACGGTGGCCCTGCGCGCCGGCCCGGAGATGGCGGCCGCCAGCGGCCTCAAGATCGTGGTCAAGGGTGTGCAGACACACGGGTCGCAGCCCTGGTCGGGCGTGGATCCCATCGTCGTGGCCTCGCAGATCGTGCTCGGCCTCCAGACCATCGCCAGCCGTCAGGTCAACGTGGCCTATCTGCCGAGCGTCGTCACGGTGGGGCAGATCCACGGCGGCAACCGCGGCAACATCATTCCCGACAGCGTTTGGATGGACGGGACGATCCGCACCTTCGACTCTGCGATGCGCGATGACATCTTCATGCGCATCCGCCGCACCGCCGAGGGCATCGCCCAGTCGGCCGGCGCGAGCGTGGAGGTCACGCTGACGGGCGGCGGCACGGTGCTCGCGAACGACACCGCCCTGGTCGAGCGCATGCTGCCCTCGCTGCGACGCGCGGCGGGTGCCGCCAACGTGCTGCCGACCAATCCCATCATGGGGGCCGAGGACTTCCAGACGTTCACGCGCGACGCACCGGGCCTGTTCTTCTTCCTTGGCATCGTGCCCAAGGGTCAGGATCCCGCGAAAGCGCCCGCCAACCACTCGCCGTACTTCCTGGCCGACGAGGGAGCGCTCGAGGTCGGGGTGCGCGCGATGGCGCAGATGACGGTGGATGCGCTGCGTGGCGGCCTGAAGTAGCGGGCCGCCGGGCGCTACGTCTTTTGCTTCTTCGCCGGCGGCCTGCGGGAAACAGGCCGACGCGCATCCTCCGGTGCTCGCCAAGCACCGGAGCGCGGCCTATACTCACCCCGGTGATGCACTGCGACAATCGACCGAGACCGTCTCCTATGCCCCGCCGCCTCCTCCTCCGCTCGGCCCGCCTCCTCGCGGGCGCGCTCCTTGCCCTGCCGCTCACGCTCTCGGCACAGGGGTTTGGGCAAGTCACGCTCGACGACGGCCTGTTGCAGGCGTTTCGCTGGCGCAACATCGGGCCAGACCGCGGTGGCCGCTCCATCGCCGCGAGCGGCGTGATGGGCCGCCCGCAGGAGGCCTATTTCGGCGCCACCGGCGGCGGGCTCTGGAAGACGCTGGACGGCGGCACGACCTGGTTCCCCGTGACCGACGGGCAGGTGAGCTCCGCCTCCGTCGGTGCGGTGGCGGTGAGCGAGTCGCATCCCGACCAGGTCTGGATCGGCATGGGCGAGTCCGCGATCCGCGGCAACATCATGCCCGGCGATGGCGTCTATAAGTCTACGGATGCAGGCAAGACGTGGACGCACGTCGGCTTCAGGGACGTCGACGCGATCTCCAAGATCCGCGTGCATCCCAGCAACCCCGACATCGTGTGGGTGGCCGTCTTCGGCAAGTACAGCGTGCCGAGCGAGGAGCGTGGCGTCTACAAGACCATCGACGGCGGACGGACCTGGCGCCGGGTGCTCTTCCGCGACGTGCGCTCCGGCGCGATCGACATCGCGGTAGACCGCAGCAACCCGAACGTGCTCTACGCCGCCATCTGGGAGGCGTACCGCAAGGAGTACCAGATGTCGTCGGGTGGGCCAGGGTCTGGTCTCTTCAGGAGCGTCGATGGCGGCGAGACCTGGACCGAGATCACGCGGAATCCCGGGCTCCCGTCAGGCCTCGTCGGCCGTATCGGCGTCGCGCTCACGGCGGCCAACCCACAGCGCGTGTACGCGCTGCTGGAAAACGAGAACGGCGGGCTCTTCAAGAGCGACGATGCGGGCGCCACCTGGACGCTCATGAATGACAACCGCTCGATTCGCCAACGCGCCTTCTACTACACGCATCTCTTTGCCGACCACCGAAACCCCGATGTGGTGTATGCGCAGAACACCTCGCTCTTCCGTTCGGAGGACCAGGGGAGGACGCTGACGAGCATCGGCAACGGGACGCACGGGGACTTCCACGATCTCTGGATCGATCCCAACGACCCCGCGCACCTGGTGGTGGCCAACGACGGCGGCGGCGCGGTAACCACTGACACCGGCCGCAACTGGACCGCGCAGGATTTCCCCACGGCGCAGTTCTACCACGTCATCACCACCGCGCACATCCCGTTCCACGTGTGCGGGTCGCAGCAGGACAACAGCACGGCGTGTACGCCATTCAACTGGAATCGCGGCGGCACGGGCGGATTCGGTCGGGAGCGCTCGATCGCCGACGCCGGCGGCCCCGGTGCTGGATACCGTGAGCCCACGGCTGGAAGCATGGCGCTCAGCTATGTGGCCGGCGGCGGCGAGCCGGGCTATATCGGGGCCGATCCGCGCGACCCGGACCTGTTCTACTCCGGCACCAACAACGGCGGCTACCTCGACAAGTTCAACCGACGCACCGGGCTTTCGCGCGAGGTGAACCCGTATCCGTGGTTCTACTCGGGCGAGCCATCACGCGACATTCGTGAGCGCTGGCAGTGGACCTTCCCCATCGTCTTCTCCAAGGCCGATCCGCGGCGGCTTTACGTCAGCTCGCAGCGCCTCTGGATGACGCGTGATGGCGGCACCACCTGGGAGCAGCTCTCCGGCGACCTGACCCGACACGCGCCCGAGACGCAGGGCCCCTCGGGTGGACCGATCACCGGTGACATGAACGGCCCCGAGGTCTACGCCACGCTCTTCGCCGTGGCGCCGGGCAAGCGCAACGTCGACGTGATCTGGGTGGGATCCGACGACGGCCTCGTACACGTCACGCGCGACGGCGGAAAGAGCTGGACCAACGTCACGCCGCCTGATATGCCGGACTTCGGACGCGTGAGCCAGATCGACGCCTCGGCTTTTGACGATGGCACGGCCTACGTGTCGGTGCGCCGCCCACTGCTCGACGACCGCCGGCCGCACCTCTGGCGTACGCGGGACTTCGGCCGCAGCTGGACACGCATCGTCGAGGGCATTCGCGCCGACGACTACATGCACGCGATCCGCGAGGACCACACGCGGCCCGGCCTCCTGTACGCGGGCGGGCAGCACGGCGTCTACGTCTCGTATGATGACGGCGACCACTGGCAGTCGCTGCGACTGAACATGCCCGACGTGCCGGTGTCGGATCTGATCGTCGAGGCGAACGAGCTGGTGATCGCCACGCACGGGCGCAGCTTCTGGGTGCTCGACAACATCGCGCCGCTACGGCAGGCCGGTGGGCGCGTCGCAGCCTCCGGCGCACGGCTCTTCAGACC
>JAYQOZ010000147.1:0-6296 GCA_038145035.1 Gemmatimonadaceae bacterium
GATCTGTCCGCCACACCCCCTGAGACGTTTCCGCCAATTCACGCCCGCAGGAAATCAGGCTGCCAGTCCGTGATCGCCCGCTTGATATCCTTGCCCGATGCGAACTCGCCCTTGAGCGTCCGCTCCACCAGGCCCGGCAACTCGGCATCACCCGCAAACCGGAGCGCGATCAGCTGCTTCACGCGGAGCTCCGTGATGCGCGGCTGCAGGTTCGCCGGAAGCAGTTCCTTGAGGCGCAGGCGCATCTCGAGGCGGATCAGGCGGTTCTGCACCGTGATTGCCATCAGGCGGGAGGCCAGGATGCCTGCGAACACCGCCCAGATGAACAGGACCGCGAAGAACTCCGAGAGCTGCGGATTCCGCAGGAACTGCACCAGCGCGTAGATCGCGTAAAGCCCCGTGACCGGGCTCGCGAAGAAGTGATAGAGCGCGAACCATCGGGTGTGCGAGTCAAACGACTGGGACTTGGTGGTCATGGCCGGGCTCGGTGGGAGGATTGGACGCTGTCCGGTGATGTGGGCTCAACGCGGGAACCAGTACCCGCGTTCACGCCTACATTCTAGTATGCCGCGCCCAGACATCCCCTCCAGCGAAATCACGCCCGAGTCCAGCTACGTGGACCGGCGCAAGTTCCTCATGGCGGCCGGCCTCGTGGGCGCCGGCCTGGCCGGGGCCTCGGTGCTCCCGGCGAGTGGTGGGTCGTCAGCCGGGGCGGGGGCCAGGCCCGCCGGGTCGGACGGAAGCGCCGCCGCCGCGGGTGATGCCTGGCCCGCCCAGGGCCAGCAGGCGCTCGGCACGCCCTACGGACTGCAGCCGAATGACGCGCCCACGCCCTTCGAGGACGTCACGGGCTACAACAACTTCTACGAGTTCGGCACCGGCAAGGAGGATCCCAAGGCCAACGCGCAGCGCTTCCGCGCGCGGCCCTGGACCGTGACGGTGGACGGCCTCTGCGCCAAGCCCGGCGACTACGTGCTCGAGGACTTCCTCAAGCCCTCCAGGATGGAGGACCGCATCTACCGGATGCGCTGTGTCGAGGCCTGGTCCATGGTGATTCCGTGGCGCGGCATCCCGTTGAAGGACGTGATCGATCGCGCCGTGCCCAGCGCGTCGGCGCGCTTCGTGGAGTTCACCACGCTGATGGATCCGGCGCAGATGCCGGGCCAGCGCTACCCGATCCTCAAGTGGCCCTACGTGGAGGGCCTGCGCCTCGACGAGGCACGGCATCCGCTCACGCTGGTGGCCACCGGTGTGTACGGCCGCGACCTGCCCAACCAGAATGGCGCGCCGCTGCGGCTCGTGGTGCCGTGGAAGTACGGCTTCAAGGGCATCAAGAGCATCGTCCGGATCCGCTTCGTGGACCGCATGCCCACCTCGGCGTGGATGTCCGCCATTCCCAGCGAGTACGGCTTCTACGCGAACGTGAATCCCGAGGTGGATCACCCGCGCTGGAGCCAGGCCACGGAGCGCCGCATCGGCGATTTCCGGCGCCGGCCCACCCTGATGTTCAACGGCTACGCCGACCAGGTCGCATCGCTCTACTCCGGCATGGATCTCCGCCGCAACTACTAGATGCACGCACTCGGCGGGATCGACCGACAGCCGAAGGGGTTCGGGGTCGCGCTCATCGTCCTGGCGACGCTGCCGGCGCTGCTCATCGCGTTTGCGATCTATTCCGACTTCGCACTGGGCTCCCGCTACCTGGGCTCGGACCCGATCAAGGAGGCGGAGCATCACTTCGGGGAATGGACGCTGCGCTTCCTCCTCGCGACGCTGGCCATCACGCCGCTGCGCGGCATCACGCATTGGAACTGGATGGCCAGGCACCGCCGCACGCTGGGGCTCTACGCCTTTGCCTACGGCATGCTGCACCTCACCGTCTGGGCCATCCTCGACGTGCAGGTCATCATCGACGACCTCGTGGGCTGGGACGCAATTCGCGAGGACCTCTTCGAGCGGCCCTTCATCACCATCGGCATGCTCGCCCTGCTGCTGATGCTGCCGCTGGCCGTCACGAGCACTACGGGGATGATGGCCCGGCTCGGGAGGAACTGGCGGAAGCTGCACCGCCTCGTGTACCTGGTGGCGGTGCTCGGGCTGATCCACTTCTGGATGGGGGTGAAGCGCGATATCGAGGAGCCGGCGATGTACGCCGCGGTGTTCCTCGCCCTCATGGCCTGGCGCGCCTGGGACGCGCGCCGCCGCGCGGCACGGGCCTCCGGCGCCACGGCGTAGCGCGGTCCGCGCGCAGCACAGTCCGATAGATTTGCGGGGTGTCCGCCCCCGCCCCGCACAAATCGCCGCGGTACGTTGCCTGGGCCGTTGCCGCGCCCGGCCTCGAGCCCCTGCTGGAGGCGGAGCTGCGCACGCTCGGCTGTGCCGACGCCGAGGCCTCGCCCGGTGGCGTACGGTTCTCCGCCAAGCCGGAGCAGCTGGCCACCGCGAACCTGCAGTCGCGTCTCGCGTCTCGCATCGTGGTGCGTCTCGCGACGTTCCGGGCCACGGCCTTTCACGAACTCGAACGCGCGGCCCGGAAGGTCGAATGGGGCCGCATGCTCGGCGCGGGCGCGCAGTTCCAGCTCCGCGTCACCGCGCGGAAGTCACGGCTCTATCACACGGATGCCGTCGCCGAGCGCGTGGCGGATGCCATTGTGCGTGTGGTACCCGGTGCCGCGCCGGCCACGGATACGGACGACGATGGCGATGCCGAATCCTGGCTCCCGGCCGAAATGGATGCCGCAGCCGGGCACGCGGGGAACGTGCAGCGCTTCCAGGTGCGCTTCGAGCACGACCGCTGCACCATCAGCGCCGACAGCTCCGGTGCGCTGCTGCATCGCCGCGGCTATCGACAGGCGATTGCGCGCGCGCCGCTGCGTGAGACGCTCGCCGCCGCGATGCTGGCGGGTGTCCGGCATGATCCCGCGCAGCCGCTGGTGGATCCGTTCTGCGGCAGCGGCACCCTGGTCATCGAGGCCGCCATGCGCGCGCGGCGCATGGCGCCGGGACTTGGTCGCGCCTTCGCGGCGGAGGCCTGGCCCGAGGGCAACGTGAGCGTCTGGGCGGCGGCACGCGCCGAGGCGGAGTCGCGGATCCTGCCGCGCGCGGCGGCGCCGCTCGAGGGCAGCGCCCGTGACGCGGGCGCCATCGAGGCCGCCAACGCGAACG
Source organism: Gemmatimonadaceae bacterium (assembly GCA_038145035.1). Lineage (GTDB taxonomy): Bacteria > Gemmatimonadota > Gemmatimonadetes > Gemmatimonadales > Gemmatimonadaceae > Pseudogemmatithrix. The sequence goes on from JAYQOZ010000147.1 coordinate 3,166, forward strand.
CGCAGCGCGCCGGCGTGGCCGACGATGTGCGCTTCAGGCAGCGGGCGCTCTCCGATCTCGAGGTGCCGGCCACACCCGGACTCTGCATCGCCAACCCGCCGTACGGCATCCGCGTCGGTGACAGGGCGCCCCTGCGCGACCTCTACGCGCGGCTGGGGCAGGTGGCACGCACGCGGCTCGCGGGCTGGCGCGTGGCACTGCTCTCCGCGGACCGCGCGCTCGACACGCATACGGGGCTCAGGTTCACCGAGCTGCTCCGGACCACGAACGGCGGGATTCCGGTGCGGCTCGTGGTCGCCGAGATCCGCGGCTAGGCCGCCGCCTCCCCGCCGCCCACGCATCGCTCCCTGTCGGACGCCGCTTTAGATTTAACGAATGGCACAGGAGCCGATTGCGAGCGTCTTCAACGACGCCTACGCCGCTGAAATGTTCGAGGTCTATCGCCGGGATCCGTCCGCCGTCGACGAGTCCTGGCGCCAGTTCTTCCGTTTTGCCGAAGAGGCCCTCGGGCGCCGCTCGGGCGGTGACGAGGAGTACGCGCGCATCGCGGCTGCGGCGGCCCGGTACACGGGAGCCATTCGCTCCTATGGACACCTCGCCGTGCAGCTCGACCCCCTGGGCACGCCGCCGCCGGGTGCACCGGAGCTGGCGCCGGAGTTCTACGGCCTCACGGAGGAACAGCTCGGGCAGGTGACCGGGCGGGCGCTCGGCTTCCCGCACCTCGCCACCGCCAAGGATGTCGCCGACCGCCTGCGCCTGCGTTACACGCGCAACCTCGCGGTGGAGGTGCACCAGATTGGCACCGAGGAGGAGCGGCAGTGGTTCCGCGAGCTCTTCACGGCCGAAAAGCTGACACGGTCGCTCACGCCGGACGAGAAGAAGGCAACGCTGCGTCGCCTCACCGAGGTGGACGGCTTCGAACGCTTCCTCGGACGCACCTTCGTCGGCTACAAGCGCTTCTCGATCGAGGGCACCGACGCCCTCGTGCCGATGCTCGACACGGCCATCGAGGAGGCCGCCAAGGGCGGTGCCAGGCACGTGGCCATTTCGATGGCGCACCGCGGCCGGCTCAACGTGCTCGCGCACGTGCTCGAGAAGCCGCTGACGCAGATCTTCGGCGAGTTCCAGGGCCAGCACGGCCACCTCGTGGGCGCCTCCACCGGCGACGTGAAGTACCATCTCGGCTTCGAGGGCACGCATCACGTGGCCGGCGGCGAGGTGAAGGTCTCGCTGATGCCGAATCCGAGCCATCTCGAGATCGTGAACCCGGTGCTTGCGGGCACCACCCGCGCCCTGCAGCGTGACGCGAACGACCGCAGCCTGCGCCACGAGGATCGCGTGGTGCCGATCTGCATCCACGGCGATGCGGCCTTCCCCGGCGAGGGCATCGTCGCGGAGACGTTCAACCTCTCGCTCCTGCGCGGCTACCGCGTGGGCGGCACGCTGCACATCATCGTCAACAACCAGATCGGCTTCACCACCGACCCGGACGACTCGCGCTCCACGCTGTATGCGTCCGACGTGGCGAAGGGCTTCGAGATGCCGATCATCCACGTGAATGCGGACGATCCGGAGGCCTGCACCATCGCCATCCGCATCGCGATGGCCTATCGTGCGCGCTTCGGGATGGATTTCCTCATCGACCTCGTGGGCTACCGCCGCTGGGGGCACAACGAGGGCGACGAGCCCACGTACACGCAGCCGGCGCTCTACGACCGCATCAAGGCGCATCCGACGGCGCGTCAGGTCTTCGCCGCGCGCCTCGCGAATGAGGGCCTGGTGAGCGCCGCGGAAGCGGAGGCACTCGACACCGAGATCGCCGAGACCTTCCGCGCCGAGTATGAGCGGTCGAAGTCCGCGGTCGAGGTGCACGCGGGCTCCGAGGCGCCGCAGGGTCCGCTGCAGGTGCCGACGGCGGTGCCGGGCGAGACGCTGCGCGGCTTCAACGAGGCCCTACTCACGTATCCGGCCGACTTCACGCCGCATCCGCGACTCGCCAAGCAGCTGGAGCGCCGGCGCGAGGCGCTCAACGGCGAGGCGTCCATCGACTGGGGCCACGCCGAGCAGATGGCCTTCGCCAGCATCCTCGCCGACGGCGTGCACATCCGCATGTCGGGCCAGGACGTGGAGCGCGGCACCTTCTCGCATCGCCACGCGGTGCTGAGCGACGTGAACAGCGGCGCCAAGTACGCGCCGCTGGCCCACCTGCCGGGCGCGAAGGGTCGCTTCGAGCTCTACAACTCGGCGCTGAGCGAGATGGCGGTGCTTGGCTTCGAGTACGGCTTCAGCGTCATCGCCAAGGACACGCTGACGCTGTGGGAGGCGCAGTTCGGCGACTTCGCCAACGTCGCGCAGCCCGTCATCGACCAGTTCATCGCCGCCGACCGCGCCAAGTGGGCGCAGGACTCGGGGCTCGTGCTGCTGCTGCCGCACGGCTACGAGGGGCAGGGGCCGGAGCACTCCAGCGCCCGCCTCGAGCGCTTCCTGCAGCTCTGCGCCGAGGGCAACCTCCGCGTGGCGTATCCGAGCACGCCGGCGCAGTACTTCCACGTCCTGCGGCGGCAGACCAAGCTGCCGCAGCGTCCGCTGGTGCTGATGCAGCCCAAGTCGCTGCTGCGCCTCGCACAGGCGGCGAGCAGGGTGACGGACCTGAGCGAGGCCGGCTTCCGCGCGGTGCTCGACGATCCGAAGGGCGCCGAGAAGCGGCAGCACGTGAAGCGCCTGGTGTTCTGCACCGGCAAGGTCTACTACGACCTGCTGGCGGCCGGCATTCCCGACCACGTGGCCGTGGCCCGCGTCGAGGAGCTGTATCCCTGGCCGCACGAGGAGGTCGCGTCGCTGGTGGATCGCTACCCGGCCATCGACGAGGTGGCCTGGGTGCAGGAGGAGCCGAAAAACATGGGTGCCTGGACCTTCGTGGCGCCGCGGCTTCGTGTTGCCACCGGCAACGCCCTGGTCATCCGCTACTACGGGCGGCCGGAGCAGGCGAGTCCGGCGGAAGGCTATCCGGACACGCACGCCGCCGAGCAGCAGCGCATCATCACCGACGCGCTGGCGGCGCCGGCCCGCGCGAGCACCGCGCGTCGCGCGACGGCCTCGGTGCGCTGGTGACGCACGGCCAACGCCTGCTG
>JAYQOZ010000148.1:0-6291 GCA_038145035.1 Gemmatimonadaceae bacterium
CCCGGAGTTCTCCCTGCGGGGTTTCTACGCCGCCGCGGGGATACAAAACCCCCCGCCGCGCTGGGCGGGGCGGGGCTTCGCGTATGCAGGAACCGGATCGCTTAGAAGCGGATGCCCACGCGCACCGGGAGCGAGGTCGTCGCATCCGGATCGCTCATGATGTTGCGGTACACGACTTCGGCGAACAGGTTCGCGTTCGACATCTTGAAGTTGAAGCCCGCGCCAAAGTTCAAGGCCAGGTCGGACTCGTCCACCGAGGTGCCGCCAGCCGAGATCTTCTGGCTGTAGAAGCCGATGCCGACGAGGGCGCACGGCGTCCGTCGTCCGTCCTTTCACCTCGGTCCTAATACCCCGCCGCCCCCCCACTTCCGCGCGGCTCATGCACCCCGTGCCAGCCGCCCGGCACCCGCATCACGGCGTTCACGTTGGCGATGCCCTGCTGCACCGTGAGGCTGTGGCCCATGCGCTCCAGCCTGCGGAGCTCGCGCGGGCTGAAGCCCTGCGCCTCGTGTCGGATGGCATCGGGAAGCGCCTGGTGATGCATGCGCGGCGCACGCATCGCGTCCACCAGTGACATGCCGTGCTCGATCACGTTCAGGATCACCTGCGACGTCGCGGTGATGATCGTCGGGCCGCCGGCGGCCCCCACCACGAGCAACACCTGGCCCTCGCGGTCCAGCACGATGGTTGGGGACATGGCGCTTAGCATCCGCTTGCCCGGCTGCACCGCGTTGGCCTCGCCCTGCACGAGGCCGAACATGTTCGCTGTGCCCGGCTGCGCCGCGAAGTCATCCATCTCGTTGTTCATGAAGAAGCCGCCGCCAGGAACCCAGACCGCGGATCCGTAGCCACCGTTGATGGTCGTGGTGGTCGCGACGGCGTTGCCGGCGGCATCCACCACCGAGTAGTGCGTGGTGTGCTCGGGCTCGGGCCCGGCGTCGAAGGCCGGCGTCTTCGAGGCGCGGCGGAGGCTGATCTCCGAGGCCAGCTGCCTGGCGTACGTCTTGGAGGTGAGCTCCTCGCGCGGTACCGGCACGAAGTCCGGGTCCGCCAGCTTGGCGTTGCGATCCATGAACGAGCGCCGGAACGCCTCGGCCAGCAGGTGCAGGTACCTGGCCGAGCCAAAGGGCGGCAACGGCGCGAAGTTCTCGAGGATGTTGAATGTCTCGGTCATCGTGATGCCGCCGGAACTGGCGGGCGGCATCGTGATCATCGTGTAGCCGCGGTAATCGGTGAGGATCGGTTCGCGCCATTTGGGCGTGTAGCGGCGCAGGTCCTCGCGGGTGATGAGGCCGCCGCCTCGCTGCATCTCGTCGACGATGGTCTGCCCGACAGGGCCGTCGTAGAAGGCCTGCGGGCCCTGCTCAGCAATGACCTGCAGCGAGCGCGCGAGATCGGCCTGCACCAGCGTGGCGCCGTAGGCCATCGCCGAGTCACCGGGATAGAACAGCGCGCAGCCGGCGAACTGGCAGAGCCGCCGCTGTGCGCCCTTCAGCGACGTGTGCAAGGCCGAGTCCACGCGGAAGCCGTCGCGCGCGAGGCGGATGGCCGGTGCCATGACCTGGGCCAGCGTCATGGTGCCGTAGCGTTCGAGGGCGGCGTTCATGCCCGCCACCGCGCCGGGCACCCCGGAGGCCAGGTGTCCGACGAGGCTCCTGTCGGTGAGCTTGCCCGCGGAGTCCACGAACATGTCGCGCGTCGCGGCCAGCGGGGCCACTTCGCGATAGTCCAGCGACGCGGTCCGCCCATCCGCCATGCGGATGACCATGAAGCCCCCGCCGCCGATATTGCCGGCAAACGGATAGGTCACGGCCAGCGCGAATCCCACGGCTACCGCGGCATCCACGGCATTGCCACCCTCCTCCAGCACCTCGACACCGGCGGCGGTGGCGAGGTCGCTGTTGCTGGCGATCATCGCCGCGGCGCCGAAGGCGGCTTCCTTCAGCTCGCTGAAGCGCCAGCCGCCGGCATACGTCCCGGAGTAGCGCGCGTCGCTGGCGCCAGTCGGCGCACGGCAGGCGGATACGCCCAGGGCAAGCGCCGCGAGCACTGCGGTCGGACGGGCCAAGGACCTCGGAAGACGCATGGGCTATCTCCTCCCGGCAAGGCGGTAGCGGAGCCCGAGGCGCGTCGTGTACTGCGTCTGCGAGCGACGCGCGCCGGCGGGCAGTCCTTCCGTGGATCCAATGAGCGTGGCGGCATCCTGCACCAACGTGACCGCGGCGCGATCGCCCATCGGGAATGCGAAGCCATAGCCGATGATGATGGCCAGGGCGTTGCGGCCCTTCTGCTCATCCGGCGAGAGCACGTTGTCGCCGGAATAGCCGCCCCACTGCGCCCAGCCCGCGCTCACCTCGAGTACCTGATGAAAGCTCGGTGCCTCGGGCGAGCGAAACGTGGCCAGCACCTGGCGCAGCTGGATGTCGCCGTCGGCCGAGGGGTTGTCGCTGAAGGCAATCGGGATGGTCGCGATCGTCCCGGTGACCCCGAGGCTTCCGGAGCGCAGCCCGACGTCCAGCGCAAGGCGATACTGGAAACCGTCACCCAACGTCCACGACACGCCGCTGGGACCGTCCACGCGGCCGGTGGTCTGGAAGTAGCCGGCGTGGGCCTGGATGGCGATTGGGCGCGAGGCCTCGCCGGCCATCGGCACGCGGATCAACTGCGCCTGCACGGGCACGGCCATCGTGGTCAGCCACACTGCGATGCCGGCGGACAGTCGGGTGCGAAGGGTTTTCACCCCGCGTAACTTATGGAGGCCACCCCACCCGCGAAACTGCGACTCCCTCTCCGCCCTCCGCACCGTGCTCGATCCCCGGGTCACCGAGCGACGAAACCCGCGTAGCGTCGACATCGATCTCGCGTCGCCGCTGGAAATCGTGGACCTGATGAACGCGGAGGACCGCACGGTTGCCGACGCGGTGGCGACGCAGCGCGAGGCCATGGCGAGGACCATCGCGTTGGTGGAGGCGGCCTTCCGCGCCGGGCATCGCCTGTTCTACGTCGGCGCCGGCACCTCCGGGCGCCTCGGCGTGCTCGACGCCTCCGAGTGCCCGCCCACCTTCGGCTCTGACCCGGCGATGGTGCAGGGTATCATCGCGGGGGGACCTGCGGCGCTGACGCGCGCACAGGAGGGCGCCGAGGACCGCCAGGACGACGCCACGCGCGATCTCGCCGCGGCCGGTGTCGCGGCGGGCGACGTCGTCGTGGGCATCGCCGCGAGCGGCAGCACGCCGTATGTGCGCGCCGCGCTGCGGCACGCACGGAGTGTGGGGGCCCATCCGGTGATCCTCGCCTGTTCGCCGCCATCGGCCGACGTCATTGCCGGCTGCGAGGTCGCCATCCTGCCCATCACCGGTCCGGAGGTCGTGACCGGGTCCACGCGGCTCAAGGCCGGCACCGCCACGAAGCTGGTGCTCAACATCATCACCACCGGCGCGATGGTCCGCATCGGCAAGGCCTACGGCAACCTCATGGTGGACCTGCGCGCCAGCAACCAAAAGCTGCGCGACCGCGCCGAGCGCCTGCTGATGGCCGTCTGCCAGGTGGAGCGCGAGACCGCCCGCGACGTCCTCGGGCGCGCCGACGGCTCCGTCAAGCTTGCCATCGTGATGCAGAAGCTCGGCCTCTCCGCCGATGAGGCGCGTCGGCGCATCGAGGCCGCCGGCGGCATCGTGCGCCGGGTGCTTGCCGAGGCGCCGCCGCCGGTGGAGCGCGCGTGAGCGGCGACGTGCTCATCGGGCTGATGTCCGGGACGTCGCTCGACGGCGTCACCGCGGCCGCCGTGCGCTTCACGGTCGCGGACGACGGTGCCGTCACGCCGACGCTGCTCGCGCAGGTTTCCCGCCCCTACACCGAGGAGCAGCGCGACCGCCTTGCGGCCGCGATGCAGGCTGCCTCACCCGCCGAGTACACGCGCCTCGACTTCGCCCTTGGCGGATGGCTCGCGGACGCCGCGATTGCCGCCATCGCCGAGGCCGGCGTGCCGCGCGAGGAGATCCGTGCCATCGCCTCGCACGGGCACACGCTGTGGCATGCGGGACCGCAGGGCACCTGGCAGTTCGGGCAGCCCGCCGTGATTGCCGAGCGCACGGGCATCGATGTCATTGCCGATTTCCGCGTGCGCGACGTCGCCGCAGGCGGCGAGGGTGCCCCGTTGGTGCCGATTGCCGACGCGCTGCTCTTCGCACGCGCCGACGGCTGGCGCCTGCTGCAGAATCTCGGCGGCATCGGGAATGTCACCGTGCTGCCGCCGCTTGGCGGCCAGCAGGCTGCCGATGCGCTCACGGCCGTGCGCGGCTTCGACACGGGTCCGGGCGTCTGCGTACTCGACGGCGTGGTGCGCCTGCTGCGCCCGGGCATGTCCTTCGACCTCGACGGCCGGCTGGCCGCCGCGGGGCGCCCGATCGAGTCCGTGATCGAGGATCGCCTCGCCGATCCCTGGTTCGACGCGCCGCCACCCAAGAGCACGGGCCGCGAACGCTTCACCAGCGCCTACATCGCCGATTTCATCGCGCGCTGTCGCTCATCACGCGCCGGCTGCAGCGATGAGGACGTCGTCGCCACCGCCACCTGGTTCACGGCGCGCAGCATCGCTCGCGCGGTCGAGCGCTTCGTGCCGCAGCCGGTCGAGGACGTGCTGCTTTCCGGCGGCGGCGCACGGAACCCGGCGTTGCGCGAGGCCATCGCGATGGCGCTGAGCCCGCGGCTCGTCCGGCCCTTTGGCGACCTCTACTTCGACGGCGACGCCAAGGAGGCGGTGGCCTTCGCCTTCCTCGGCTGGCTGCATCTCCATCGGCGCCCGGGCAACCTGCCCGGCGCCACCGGCGCGCGCGGGCCTCGCGTCCTCGGCGCGCTGACGCCCGCCTAATGGAACCCGTCGCGGCGCTGCTCATCCCCGAGCTGCGCTGGGATCGCGACCACGGCTTCGCGCACCTCGCGGATGCCGTCGACGATGCCCTCGCGCTGGGCGTCGGTGGCTTCGTCCTGCGCGGGGGACGGCGGGACGCCGTGGCCTCGCTCATCCAGGACCTGCAGTCGCGCAGCCGCCAGACGCTGCTCATCGGCGCGGAGGCGGAGCGCGGGGCGGGGCAGACCATCGTGGGTTGCACCGGACTGCCCCCCGCGGCCGGGCTCGCGGCGCTGCGCGATGAGGACCTGGTCCGGCGTGCGGCGCGACTCACGGCGCGCGAGCTTCGCGCGCTGGGCGTGACCTGGGCACTGGCCCCCTGCGTGGATCTCGCGCTGGAGCCCGCGAATCCCGTCGTCGGGTCTCGCAGTTTCGGCGCGGATGCGCAGAAGGTCTCGGAGTGGAGCGTCGCGTGGAGCGATACCTGCCAGGCGGAGGGCGTGCTGGCGACGGCGATGCACCTGCCCGGCATCGGCCGCCTCACAGGGGACCCCGCGCTGGACGGCCTGAGCACGATCGACGCACCTGGCGCCACGCTGTGGGGCAGCGACCTCCTGCCGTTCCGGGCGCTGGTGGATGCCGGCGTGGCAACGGTTCTCGTGTCCTGGGTGTCGTATCCTCGACTGGATGCGAGCGCGACGTCCGCCGCCCGTTCTCCGCTCGTGCTGGACCAGCTGATGCGCGGCGAGCTTGGCTTTGCGGGTCTCCTCGTGGGCGACGCCCCATCGCAGGCCGCGGCGCGCCGCGGCGATTCGGAAGCCTCCGCCGTCGTCGCGGCCGTCACGGCGGGCTGTGATCTCGTACTCGCCCCCGACGACGTCGCGGGCGCGGCGGAGGCGCTCGAGTCTGCGCTGGAGGCCGGGCGCCTCCATCCCGACCGCGTCGAGGCCGCGCTGGAGCGTCGGCACCGCTGGGCGGAGTGGGGCCGCGGCGGCATGCGCCAGGAGGCCACGCTCGACGACGTGCTCTGGGCGCGACAGGTTTCCGACACCGTGGTGCACGCCGCGCGCGGTGTCTTCGCAACCGTGGGGCCGGTGGTGGACGTCATACTGGTGGATGACGATGCCGACCGTGCCTGGGGTGACCCTGCCGGACGCTTCACTCCGTTTCTCGAGACGCTGCGTGCGGTCGGCCTGGGCCCGCAGGTCGTGGAGGGACCGACGGTCGAGGGCCGCGGGGCGGTCCTCGTCGCCATTCGGGGAGAGCCGGCGGCTGGGCGCGGACGTGCGGGATATCGGGAAGAGACACGGCGACGGGTGGCGCGCGCCGTCTCCGAGGCGCGCGTGGCGCGGCGCTCGGTGCTCGCGGTGGTGTTCGGCCCGCCGGCGTTGGTGGCGGAGATTCCGGAGGTCCCGAACGTGATCTGCGCGTGGGGTGGGGAT